>NZ_AKJP02000001.1:0-257638 GCF_000282275.2 Pseudomonas sp. GM30
CGGCCTGACAGCCGACCAATCTCCAACTGCCTGCACCCAATCCCACTGTAGGAGTGAGCCTGCTCGCGATGGCGGCCTATGAGCCGACCAATCTCCAACTGCCTGCACCCAATCCCACTGTAGGAGTGAGCCTGCTCGCGATGGCGGCCTAGTAGCCGACCAATCTCCAACTGCCTGCACCCAATCCCACTGTAGGAGTGAGCCTGCTCGCGATGGCGGCCTGACAGCCGACCAATCTCCCACTGGCCGCAGCCAATCCCACTGTGGGAGCTGGCTTGCCAGCGATGGCGACCTATGAGCCGACCAATCTCCAACTGCCTGCACTCAATCCAACTGTGGGAGCGAGCTTGCTCGCGAAGAGGCCCGCCCAGCCATCCAACCTCTTTGGTTTGTTTAAAAATGTTCCAGATAACCAGAACCTTCCCACAAGGTTTTCAGGTTGCCCGTCGGAAGCGCGATCTCTAGCCTGAGTCTGTCGCTGCCAATTCAGCGACCGGGTCTGCAAGCCCGCCGATAGTTTGTTAGGTGCTGATCAGCGCCCCTATAATCGTGGCGCTTTTTAGTGGCCATCGTTTTATGGTGGCTGTGTGCGGGATACCTTTGGGTATGCCGAGGGCCTAACAACTCGGTCTTGCAGACCCGTGCACAGCTGCCACCCGTCATCTGCAAGTGATGGTGGTAGCTCCACTTGAATAGTTAGGAGTTCCACCATGTTCAAACACACCCCAAATCCCCCAGAATCCGAACCCGAACCAACCCCCCAACGACCAACCGACCCCGTCTCCCCCTACGCCTTCCTCGATTCGCGCAAGCTCCACGACGCAGCCCTGCGTGCGCTCGATCACTACCTGCTGCCCGAGGCTGAAAAACAGCCCAAGCCCGTGACTCAGCCCAGCACAATCTTCACTGTACTCCCCGAAGTCGACACTGAAACCCTGCTGGCCCATGCCTGTGAAACGCTGGCCTCGGCCAATGTCATGGCCAGTGAGTTGGCGTTTACCCTGAGCGGCCCGACGTGCAGCCAGCTTCTCGGTATTCAGCAGATGATTTCGCTCGCTGAGCTGTCGGTAAACCGCGTCCTCGATCATGTCGATCCTCAAGGCTGACACGCAACAAAAAGCCCGCTGGCCATTACCGGTTCAGCGGGCTTTTTCGTGCAGCGGCAAAAATTACAAGGTGCCGAACACCTTCTTCGCCAGACCGGTCGCTGCAGCAGCCGGATTCTTGCGGATGGTTTCTTCCTGTTTGCCGATCATTTCGAACAGGCCGTTCAGTGCTTGTTCGGTGACGTAGTTTTCGACGTTGGCGCTCTTCGCATCCACCACGCCGAGGGTCGCGGCCTGGCCGGCGAAGGCGTTGTACTTTTGCGCTACGCCGACTTTGTCAGTGGCTTGTTTGACGATGGGCAGGAACTTGGCGCGGATCTGTTCGCGGCTGGTCTTGTCCAGGTATTGAGTGGCCGAGTCGGTGCCGCCGCTGAGGATGCCCTTGGCGTCGGCCACGGTCATTTTCTTCACGGCGTCGACGAGGATCGGCTGGGCCTGGGTCACGGCGCTTTCTGCGGCCTTGTTCATCGCGGTTTCGAGTTCGTCGACCTGGGCGCCCATGCCGAAGGCTTTCATCTTGCCGGCGACTTTGCCGAGTTTGCCCGGCAGTTCGATTTTAACGTCCGGGTTATTGCTGAAACCGCCCGGGGTGCCGAGTTGTTTGACGGCGAGTTGCGCGCCTTGGGTCAGGGCGTCCTTGAGGCCGCCGGTGGCGTCTTGTTGCGAGAGGTCGCTGAGCGACAGTGCCAGAGCGCTGGCAGAGATCATCAGGCCCGCGCACAGGCCGGCGAGGCGAAGGGTAGGGCGGAACATGGCGGCTTCCTTGAAAGACAATTAGCGAATCGCGTCGACGCGGATTTTCAGCGGCTGCGGATCGTTGCCGTCCAGTTGCACGGCGTGATTCTCGGTGGTGATGAACATCAGCTCGCCGTTGACTTCAATGCGCGCGCTGACCGAGTAGCGGTGACCGGGTTTGACCTGGGCCGGATCGTAACTCAAGTGGAACGGCAGCGGCACCTGGCCTTTGACCGGGCCTTTCTGTTCGTCGAGGACCACCGCCGGGGCGTCGGCCAGCGACACGTCCTGCAGGCTCACGCTCAGCGTCGCGCTCGGTGGCAGGGCGATGCGTTGCAGGTAGAACACTTCGCCGTCGAGGCCGACTTTGCCGGCGGGGGTGGTCGACTGGCAGGCGCTCAACAGGGTGGCTGCGGCGAGAAGGGTGAGTTTTTTCATCGGGACCTCTGAGACTTTTGCGCCGGAAGAATCCCGGCGCCGAAGCAAATCTAGCGGATTTTGGCGCCAGCGTCAGTGAACAAACGTAAGGGCTTTTCCAGCCACTGCATTAATTTCTGAAACGACAGCGCGCGGGTACTCGGCACCACGGGAGCCAGTTCGACTTGTTCAGGCGAGATCACAAGACGTTGATGGTAGCGGTTTTCAATACCCGTCAGTGCATAGCGTTTACCGGGTATAACGCGGTCAGGATCATATTTCAGATAAAACCCGGAGACTGACTGTTCGTCCTGTTTGACACTGACCAGCTCAACGTCGGGCGACTCTGCTTCATGCAGACTGATGGTGACTGCTTCTTCTGGCGCAACAACCTCGGCCTCTTGAGCTTCGACATACAGAAGCCCGATCGGGCTCAGGTGCAAAGTCTGACGGTGGGGAGTGTTGTTGACAGTAACGAAGTAGTCCTGCTCGATCAGCAAGGGTATTTGGTCATGAAGGAACTGGACATTGACTTGGTACCTGACGCCTACATCGCCGTAGTGATGAGGGAAGTCAAATTTCCAGCCGGCGTCGTAGATCGAAGCACGGTGCCAGTCCTTGATGTTAATAGGCGATTGGGAATTGAATACTTTGACGCTGACAATGGTTTCATTAACGCCATCGGCAGGTGCGCGGAATTCGGGTGGAAGACGGAAGTCCAGGATTACTGCAGAAGTTTCTTCGATTAACAGGCTCATCTCGATATCCGTATCGTGATTGGTGGATTGAGCCTATTAATCCATGAATCAACTAACGGGGCCATTGAAGTGTGCGCCCGTTAGTTGTCAGCAAGTTTCAGACTTGTGGTGTATCCGCTGTTTCGGCGGCATCTTCACTGCGGTGCAAAGCCACCTGACGAATCGACAGACGAATTTCCGCCGGCAACACGCGTTTGGCCGCACCTTCGGCCAGTTCGCCGAGCAGTTCGTGGTAGCTCAACTTGCCCGCTTCGTCGCGGCGCAGGACGTCGAGGTCAAGCAGGGTCTGGATGAAGTGGCGGAACAGGCTCTTGTCGAAGAACTCCGGGGCGTTCAAACCGTGGAGGATCGACAGGCGCTGGGCCATGACCGTGCACAGGTCTTCCAGCTCTTCGGCGCTGATGCTGTGCTGGCCGCTGTTGAGCAGCAGGGACACGGTCATGTAGAAACGCTGCAGGGTCTGGGCGATGCTTTTCGACAGCAGGGTCAGCAACACAAAGTGCCGCGAACTCGGCGCCGGACGCATATACACGTCCTTCTCGAAACGCAGCAGGCCTTGCTCGACAAATGCTTGCAGCCACTGATCGACGACGCCGTCGATTTCGTCCAGCGACCAGCGAATGAACAGCTCCGCCTGCAGGTACGGATACAGCGCGCGGGTGTAGCGCAGAATCTGTTCGCGACTCATGCGCGAGGTGCTCTGGAAGAAACTCGCCAAGAGCGCCGGCAGGGCGAAGATGTGCAACACGTTGTTGCGGTAGTAGGTCATCAGGACGGCGTTCTGCTCGTCCAGATACAGAATCTTGCCCAGCGCATCGTTCTGCTCGGACAGCAGATCCATGTCCTTCACATGCTCGATCAGCGCGCGACCATCGCCTTCCGGCAACGTGGTGTGTGGCGAATACGGGACTTTGCGCAGCAGCGCCAGATACAGGTCCAGCACCCGCGCCATGGCCCGATCGTCCAGCGCCAGACGGGTTGTCGACAACAAGGCCAGCGCCACCAGATTGACCGGGTTGATCGCCGCTGCTTCGTTCAAGTGCTGCGCGACTTTTTCGCCGAGGCGATTGGTGGTCTCGTTGAGCCATGCCGGTTTGTATTGCGGGCCGAGCTCCTGCTGGCGCCAGTCTGGCTGTTCGCTGTCGAGAAATTCCGCCAGTTTGATCGGCTCGCCGAAGTTCACCGCGACCTGACCGAAGCGCTGCTTGAGCGCGCCGATGACTTTGAAGATGTCGAAGATCGACTCTTTTTTCTTGCTCGCGCCACGCAGTTCGCCGAGGTAGGTGCGACCTTCCAGCACGCGCTCGTAACCGATGTACACCGGCACGAACACGATCGGCATCCGCGATGAGCGCAGGAAGCTGCGCATCGTGATCGCGAGCATCCCGGTTTTCGGTTGCAGCATGCGCCCGGTGCGCGAGCGGCCGCCCTCGACGAAGTATTCGACGGGGAAACCTTTGGTGAACAGGGTGTGCAGGTATTCGTTGAACACCGAGGTGTACAGCGGATTGCCCTTGAACGTGCGGCGCATGAAGAACGCGCCGCCACGGCGCAGCAGGCTGCCGATCACCGGCATGTTCAGGTTGATCCCAGCGGCGATGTGCGGCGGGGTCAGGCCGTTGCGAAACAGCAAGTACGACAGCAGCAGGTAGTCGATGTGGCTGCGGTGGCACGGCACGTAGATCACTTCGTGACCCTGGGCGACCTTCTGCACGCCTTCGATGTGGTTGACCTTGATCCCGTCGTAGATCTTGTTCCAGAACCAGCTCAGCACCACTTCGAGGAAACGGATCGCGGTGTAGGTGTAGTCCGAGGCGATCTCGTTGCCGTAGCGCAGGGCCTGGGCCTTGGCTTTTTCCGGGGAGATGTTCTCGCGCTCGGCTTCGTCGAGGATCGCTTGCTTGACCAAGGGCTGGTTGAGCAGGCCCTTGACCAGGTTACGGCGGTGGGAAATGTCCGGGCCGATGACGGCGGCTTTCAGATTGCGGAAGTGCACGCGCAGGATGCGCTGGGCCATGCGCACGGTGCGTTCGTGGCCCTTGTTGTGTTCGATCAGTTCGCGCAGGTGGATCGGCGCCGAGAACTGCACGCGAGTCTTGCGCCCCAGAACGATGATGCTCAGCAGTCGGCGCAGGCGTCCGGTGACTGCCCAGCTGTCGGCGAACAGCAGCTTCCACGGACTGTTTTCGCTGTCCGGCGACTGGCCCCAGAACACGCTGACCGGAATGATCTGCGCGTCTTCGGCGGCGTTCTGGGTCAGGGCGCTGACCAGACGGGTCAGGGTCGGCGGGGCGCCGCGCTTGTCCTGCCGGCCTAGCCAGTCCGGGTCCGGCGTCAGATAGAAAAACGCCGCCGGTTCGATCAACGGCCCCACTGATACCGGCAGCACCGGACGCGGCAGACCGGCCTTGGTGCACTCGGTGTCGACCACCGCCAGATCGGTGAGCGAAGGGTTTTGCAGGACGTAGAACACCGGACGACTGCGGTCGAGGTTGAGGGTGAACGACGACTGGTTGATCGTCTCGGAGCGAACCCAGAGGTACAACAGTCGGCGCAAGGTGCCAAACACAAGACGGCGGAACGGGGAACGGGTCATACGGCTTCTGCGTGAGTGAATAAAACCGAGCAAGTGCTCGGGCGGTCGACAGTTTGCCGTATTAGTCGAAAATCGGCAAAAAAGCGGCGAAGTAATCTCCTGTTGAGACTTTTTGCGCCTGTCATATACTCGGCAATCTGTCGCCGGGGCCCTTTATGGACGTCGGGCGCAGGCTGACGTTCCGCAAAGGCTTTCCTGCGAAAAGCCTGTTCAATAATAAAAAAGGAGTATGAACAGATGGCAACACGTGAAACCGGTAATGTGAAGTGGTTCAACGACGCCAAGGGCTACGGCTTCATTCAGCGCGAGGACGGGGTGGACGTGTTCGTGCACTACCGCGCGATCCGCGGCGAAGGGCATCGCTCGCTGACTGAAGGTCAGCAGGTTGAATATGCGGTGGTGACTGGCGAGAAGGGTTTGCAGGCTGAGGATGTGGTCGGATTGTAAACCGCACTCTTCGGATCCTCAGAAAACACTGTGGGAGCGGGCTTGCCCGCGAAAGCGGTTTGTCAGCCACCTCTATTTTGGATGTGCCGCCGCCTTCGCGGGCAAGCCCGCTCCCACAGGTTTTGTGTACGGCTTTGTTATGCAGTTTTCCAGGTGATCTCTTCTTCACCGTCGGCGCTGATGCGAATCCAGCGATCAGCCGTTTCCTCACCTTCTTCCTCGACCCAGGTGCCCGGCGCGCAACGCACTTCGACGTTCAGCGCGGCAAAGGCGGCGCGGGCGCAGGCGATGTCGTCGTCCCATGGGGTCGCATCGCTTTCCAGGTACAGGCTGTTCCACTTGCCCACGGCTTTCGGCAGCCAGGTCACCGGGATGTTGCCGGCCTTGCACTTGTAGGTCTGCCCCTTCTGCACCCAGTCGCTGCACGGGCCCAAGGCTTCGCCGAGCCAGGCGGAAATCGCCTTGTGGTCGACGTCGGCGTCTTTCAGGTAAATCTCGATGTCCGGTTGGCGCATGGATGTCCTCACTGCGGGTCTGAAAAATCCATTCGCGGATTTAGCCGGCCCCGGGCACTCGCCCGAGACCAAAAGTTATTGAAGAACGAAATAATCGTAGCGCATCGACACGGTGGTCACGAACGACTCGGGCTGTTCGATCACTGCGGCGCGGCGTTCGGCACTGGCGCGCCAGCCGTGGGGTGTCATCGCCAACAGGTTGGCGCGATCCTCGGGCTTGTCCAGGGTCAGTTTGAATTCCAGGGTTTCGCTGTGCGCCAGCGCCATGCCTTCGGGCACTAATGCCAGATGCTTGTCGTCGGTGTATTCGCGCACTTCGTCGTACAGGCGTTCGCGCAGTTCCATCAGGTGGCCGCTGGTCGGGCCGACCTTCATCAGGCCGCCGCCGACGCTGAGCAGACGCTTGGCCTCTTCCCAGTCCAGCGGACTGAAAACGCTGGCGAGAAACTGGCAACTGCCCGACGCCAACGGCACGCGGGCCATGCTGGCGATCAACCAGGTAAGCGCCGGGTTGCGCTTACAGGCGCGTTTCACCGCCTCACGGGAGATGTCCAGCGCGTAGCCATCGGCGTCCGGCAGGGCCTCGGCGATCTGTGCGGTGTAGTAACCCTCGCCGCAACCGATATCGACCCAGCGCGCCGGCGCATAACTCGCCGCCAGCTCGGCCAGACGCTTGGCCACCGGCGCGTAATGCCCGGCGTTCAGGAAGTCGCGGCGTGCCTCGACCATCGCCTGATTGTCGCCAGGGTCGCGACTGTTCTTGTGCTGCACCGGCAACAGGTTCAGGTAACCCTGACGCGCACGGTCGAAGCGGTGGCCGGCGGGGCAGACCACGCCGTTGTCGACGCTGTTCAGCGGTTCACTGCAGATCGGGCACGCGAGCATCAGGCGAGCAACTTGATCAGGGTCTGGTAGTAGATCTCGGTCAGTACGTCGAGATCGGCCGCCAGCACACGCTCGTTGACCTGGTGAATGGTCGCGTTGACCGGGCCCAGCTCAACCACTTGCGTGCCCATGGTGGCGATGAAACGACCGTCGGAGGTACCGCCGCTGGTCGACGCCTTGGTCTCGCGGCCGGTGATGTCCTTGATGCTCGACGACACCGCGTCGAGCAGTGCGCCCGGCTCGGTGAGGAACGGCAGGCCGGACAGCGCCCAGTCGATGTGCCAGTCCAGACTGTGTTTGTCGAGGATATCGGCCACGCGTTTCTGCAGGCCTTCGACGGTGGATTCGGTGGAGAAGCGGAAGTTGAACACCGCCACCAGATCACCCGGGATCACGTTGGTCGCGCCGGTGCCGGAGTTGAGGTTGGAAATCTGGAAACTGGTCGGCGGGAAGAAATCGTTGCCGTGGTCCCAGTGCTCGGCGGCCAGTTCGGCCAGCGCCGGGGCGGCGAGGTGGATCGGGTTCTTCGCCAGGTGTGGGTAGGCCACGTGACCCTGCACACCGCGCACGGTGAGCTTGGCGCCCAACGAGCCGCGACGACCGTTTTTCACCACATCACCGACCAGCGTGGTGCTCGACGGTTCGCCGACGATGCACCAGTCCAGACGTTCCTTGCGCGCCACCAGACGTTCAACCACAGCCTTGGTGCCGTGGTGCGCCGGGCCTTCTTCGTCGCTGGTGATCAGGAACGCGACCTTGCCCTTGTGGTTCGGGTAGTCGGCGACAAAACGCTCGGCGGCCACGGTCATCGACGCCAGGCTGCCTTTCATGTCCGCTGCGCCACGGCCGCAGAGCATGCCGTGTTCGTCGATGACGGCGTTGAAGGGGTCAATCTGCCAGGCGGTCACCGGACCGGTCGGCACCACGTCGGTATGGCCGGCGAAGCACAGCACCGGGCCGTCGTTGTTGCCATGGGTCGCCCAGAAGTTATCCACATCTTCGATGCGCATCGGCTCGAGGGTGAAACCGGCATCGCCCAGGCGCTGCATCATCTGCTTCTGGCAATCGGCGTCGACCGGCGTCACGGACGGACGGCGGATCAGGTCGATGGCGAGTTGGAGGGTCGGCGAAAGGTCGGCGTGGGCCGTCATGGAAAACTCCGGGAGCTTGAAATTGGGCTGGGGCCACTGTGGGAGCGAGCTTGCTCGCGAAAGCGGTGTATCAGGCAACTTAAGGGTTGAATGTTACAAAGCCTTCGCGAGCAAGCTCGCTCCCACAGGGATTGGGTTCGGTCGGTTACACCGCGTATCACGCCAAGCCCCGCAAAATGGCGGTTATCTTAAAGCAAAACGGCGACCATTGGCCGCCGTTTAGTGCATCGTCGAGGAATTAGACGACAGGCGCCGGTTCAGGCTCCGCCGCAGGTTTCGGCAGCGACGACAGGAACGCCATGATCAGCGCTGCGACGTACGGCAGGGACTGCACCAGCAGCATGACCACCCAGAAGCGCATGTCGTTGCTCGGAATGCCCTGCACCAGGTAGATCCCCAGCGCCGCGCCCCACAACAGCAGCATGATGAACAGTTCTTCCCGCGCTTCGGAAATCGCCACCCAGAAGCCGTGGTTGTCGGCGTTTTTCGGCGTGCGGAAGAACGGAATGCTGCTGGTGAAGAAGCCGTACAGCACCGCTTTGGCGATGGTGTGCGACAACGCCAGCCCGGCCAGCGCCGCGCAGAACGCATCCTTGAGGTTCACGCCAACGGCGCGACGGTAGAGGAAGATGATCTTGCCGACCTTGAACACGAACAGTGCCAATGGCGGGATGGCGAAAATCAGCAGCGGCGGATCGACCCGTTGCGGCACAATGATCATCGCCGCCGACCACAGCAGGGCGCCGACGGTGAAGAAGATGTTCATGCCGTCCGCGACCCACGGCAGCCAGCCCGCGAGGAAGTGGTAACGCTGGCCACGGGTCAGCTCGGTGTCCTTGCCGCGCAGCAGGCTGCGGGTGTGGCGCTTGATGATCTGGATCGCGCCGTAGGCCCAGCGGAAACGCTGCTTCTTGAAGTCGATGAAGGTGTCCGGCATCAGACCCTTGCCATAACTGTCGTGGTAGTACGCCGCCGACAGGCCTTTTTCGAACACGCGCAGACCGAGCTCGGCGTCTTCACAGATGCACCAGTCGGCCCAGCCCAGCTCTTCCAGAACCGAACGCCGGGTCATGGTCATGGTGCCGTGCTGGATGATCGCGTCGCGGTCGTTGCGGGTGACCATGCCGATGTGGAAGAAGCCCTTGTATTCGGCGTAGCAGAGCTTCTTGAAGGTACTTTCGTTCTGGTCGCGATAATCCTGTGGCGACTGCACCACAGCGATTTTCGGATCGGCGAAGTGCGGCACCATGTGCTTGAGCCAGTTCGGGTGCACGCAGTAGTCGGAGTCGATCACCGCGATCACTTCGGCGTCCTTGGCGGTGTGCGGAATCAGGTAGTTCAGCGCACCGCCCTTGAACCCGGCCAGGGGCGAAACATGGAAGAACTTGAAGCGCGGGCCGAGGGTTGCGCAGTAGTCGCGCACCGGCTCCCAGACGGCCGGATCCTTGGTGTTGTTGTCGATGATCAGGACTTCATAGTCCGGGTAATCGAGGGCGGCCAGGGCGTCGAGGGTCTGTTTGACCATGTCCGGCGGTTCGTTGTAGCAGGGCACGTGAATCGACACTTTCGGGCGATAGCTGGAGTCGCCCACCACCGGCAGGAATTCACGCCGACGCTTGTGAATCCACACCGCTTCGGCCAGTTCGTGGGCCTCGGTCAGCAGCACGATGAACACCCCGAGCGCACCGAGCGCCAGCAGGAAACCCACCGTCAGGCTGAACCACGTGCTGTATTGCTGGCTGTAGTCATAGCCGATCCACACCAGCACCGAGCCGCAAAGGAACGCGATAAAGGTCAGGAAGGTACGGCCACGCTGGCGCAGGGCCGAGCCGTCGATCATCAGCAGGGTCAGCGACAGCAGCGCCAGCACCACCGAACCGATGGCCAGCACGCGCCATTGCGGGATGGCGACGACCGGGCCTTCAAAGTTGAATTTCTGCTGGCGCGCGGCGTTGAACACGCCCCAGTAGGCGCCCACCGAACCTTCGTCACTGGCCTTCCACGGCTGGTCGAACGCTTCGATCACGAAGTAGTTGAAGCCCTGACGGTTGAGCTTGTTGACCAGCGTGCGCAGGTAGATCGCCTGATCCGCCGGCGACGCATCGGCGCCACCGCGCATGCGCCCGTTGCTCGGCCAGCCGACTTCGGACAGCAGCAACGGCTTTTTCGGGAACAGCTTTTTCAGGTCGCGGGCGCGGTCGAAAACAAACTGCCCGGCTTTGTCCACGGGGATGAATTCCCAGTACGGCAGCACGTGCGCGGCGATCAGGTCGACGTGCTTGGCCAGTTGCGGGTATTTTTCCCAGATATGCCACTGTTCGGAGGTCGTGACCGGTACTTTCACCGCTGCGCGAACACGATCCAGCAGGACGATCAGTGCCTCGGGAGTGATCTCCTCTCGAAACAATGCTTCGTTACCAACTACCACGCGAACAACACTGCGCGAAGAGTTCGCCAGTTCGATGGCTTTCGCGATCTCTCGCTCGTTGCGTTCCTGATCGGGGCTGATCCAGATCCCGAGGGTCACGCGCAGACCGAATTCTTCCGCCAGTTTCGGGATGTCCTGCAGCGAGCCGTCGACCGAGTAGATGCGGATGTTGTCCGTCAGCTTGCTCATAATCTCCAGGTCGCGGCGCATTTCATCGTCAGTCGGATACTGATCCTTCTGAGGGAATTGTCCCTGCTGGAATGGCGAATAGGAGAAACCGGAGATCTGCTCCGGCCAGTTGGGCGCGGAAACCGGGCGGTTGATCAGCGCCCAGAAACCGGTGAACAGGGCGGCGATTGCCAGAACCACCACCAGGTTGAGACCAAATTTACGCGATGACATAGCTATTTCGGGTTCCAAAGGCTGTGGAACGAAGGAACGGTTCGGCTTACGCCAAAAGGGCGCGAATCCTACACCGGCAGTTCACTGGTCGTACACCGGACAGGGAAATGCCCGATGTTGGGCAGTCCAACCTGATTTAAGTTCTTTAGTAACAGCTTGTAAGAGAAAACTTTGTTGGTCAGTTATAGCAATTCCCGGTGGCGAGGGAGCTTGCTACCGCTGGGACTGCGAAGCAGGCCGCTTTTTGAGGGCCGCTTCGCGACCCGGCGGGAGCAAGCTCCCTCGCTACAAAGATTGTGTGAAAACGGCTGTGGTTGCCGTTCATAGCGTCAAAGATGCTCTTGGCCGCCGACGGCCCTATAATGCGCGCCGGTTTTTGGGGTAATGGTCATGAGTACAGAAGATCCGCGGTTTGCAGGCATTGCCCGTTTGTATGGCATCGAGGGCCTTGAGCGCCTGCGTGCGGCCCATGTGGCGATTGTCGGCGTCGGTGGCGTCGGTTCCTGGGCGGCGGAAGCCATGGCCCGTTGTGGCGTGGGCGAAATTTCGCTGTTCGATCTGGACGACGTCTGCGTCAGCAACGCCAACCGCCAGTTGCACGCGCTCGACAGCACCGTCGGCAAACCCAAGGTCGAAGTGATGGCCGAGCGTCTGCGCGGGATCAACCCGGACTGCACCGTGCATGCGGTGGCGGACTTCGTGACGCGCGATACCATGGCTGAGTACATCACGCCGAACATCGATTGCGTGATCGACTGCATCGACGCGGTCAACGCCAAGGCTGCGCTGATCGCTTGGTGCAAACGGCGCAAGATCCAGATCATTACCACCGGCGGTGCCGGTGGGCAGATCGATCCGACACTGATTCAGGTCTGCGACCTCAACCGTACCTTCAACGATCCACTGGCCTCGAAAGTGCGTTCGACGTTGCGTCGCGACTATGGCTTCTCGCGCACCGTGACCCGTCATTACAGCGTGCCGTGCGTGTTTTCCACCGAGCAACTGCGCTATCCGAAGCCGGACGGCAGCATCTGTTTGCAGAAGAGTTTTGTCGGCGACGGGGTGAAGCTCGACTGCGCCGGCGGGTTTGGCGCGGTGATGATGGTGACGGCGACGTTCGGCATGGTCGCGGCGACCAAGGCAGTGGACAAGATTGTGGCGGGTGTGCGGCGGCCGGCGGATCGCATTAAACCGACTAGCTAGCAAATCTTGTGGCGAGGGGATTTATCCCCGATGGGGTGCGAAGCGCCCGCAAATCTGCTTCCTCGGAGTGTCAGGCAGACCGCATGGGTAGATTTTGGGGCCGCTTCGCACCCCATCGGGGATAAATCCCCTCGCCACAGGGTTAACCGGCCAGTTCATTCATGCGCTTGAGCACGGCATTCAAGCCATTGCTGCGTGATGGCGATAACTGGCGGGAAAGGCCGAGCTGATTGAACCAGTCCGGCAAATCCACCTGCTGCAACTCGCCAGCGCTCAAACCGTTGACCCGCAACAGCAACAACGCCACCAAACCGCGAATCATCCGTGCATCGCTGGCCGCGCGGAACTGCCAGTGGCCGTGCTGCAACTCACCCACCAGCCACACCTGACTCTCGCAGCCATGCACCCGGTTGGCCTCGCATTTGTTCGCGTCATCCAGCGCTGGCAGACGATCACCAAACTGCATCAGCAACCGTGCCCGTTGTTCCCAACCGGCGGCATTCTGAAAGGTCTGCAGCGCTTCGGCGGCGGCCAGCGGCAGGCTCATCGCAGCAACTCCAGAGCCTGATCCAGCGCTTCAAAGAAACGCTCCAGATCCTCGGAATCGTTGTACAGCGCCAGCGACACACGGATCGCGCCCGCCAGTTCGAAGCTTTTCAGCAACGGCATTGCGCAATGATGCCCGGCGCGTACGGCGATGCCTTGCTCGGTCAGCAGGTGCGCCAGATCGGCGTTGTGCACACCTTCGACAACAAAACTCGCCAGCGCCAATTGTGGCTTGCCCAGCAGGCGAATGCCGTTACGCGCGGCCAGGCCTTGCAGCAGGTAGGCGTGCAGCGCCGCTTCGTGGGCCGACACCGCGTCCTGATCCAGCCCGGCCAGATAATCGAGGGTCGCGCCGAGGCCGATTACGCTGGCAATCGGCGGCGTACCCGCCTCGAAGCCCAGCGGGGCGGGGCGGAAGCGTGAATCGTGATAATTGGCTTCCAGCACCATTTCGCCGCCGAACTGCCACGGCTGCAGTTGCTCAAGCGCCTTGTTGCGCCCGAACAGCACGCCGAGGCCATCGGGGCCGTACAGCTTGTGGCTGGAAAACACATAGAAGTCGCAACCCAGCGCCTGCACGTCGTGGCGACCGTGCACCACACCCTGGGCGCCATCGACCACGGTCAGCGCGTTGTGCGCCTTGGCCATCGCCAGCAGCGCCGGCAACGGTTGCCAGGCACCGAGCACGTTTGACAGCTGACTGACGGCCAGCAAGCGAGTGCGCGGGTTGATCAGATGCACGGCGGCGCCGAGGTCGATCACGCCGTCGGCATCCAGCGGCAGGATCACCAGTTTCAGGTTGCGACGTTGCGCCAGCTGCTGCCACGGCAGCAGGTTGGCGTGATGCTCCAGGGCGCTGATGACAATCTCATCGCCCGGGTGAAAAAGAGGTTCCAGACCATAGGCCAGGAGATTCAGCGCACTGGTGGCGCCGTGAGTGAAGACGATCTGCCCGCTGTCACTGGCATTCAGCCACTGGGCAACCTTGAGCCGACTGTCTTCGAACGCCTGCGTGGCGTGGGCGCCGGGCAAGTGTTGCGCACGATGCACATTGGCCGCGCCATTGGCGTAGTAATGCGTCAGTGCGTCGAGCAGGGCCTGGGGTTTTTGCGTGGTGGCGGCGTTGTCCAGATAGGTCTGGTCTTGCCGTTGCAGGGCGGCGATGGCCGGAAAGTCGGCGCGCCACGGGGAGGGAATCATCATCTGTTCAGCCCTGTGAACTTGGGCGGGGGTACATCGAACCTTGTGGGAGCGAGCTTGCTCGCGAAAGCGTCGTGTCATTCAGCACTGTTGTTGACTGACCGGACGCCTTCGCGAGCAAGCTCGCTCCCACAGGGGGATCGTATGGCTGCTTAGTTGTGAGCGTGCAGCGCTTCGTTCAGCTCGATCGCCGATTTGTGGGTCTTGCATTCCACGGCACCGGTTTCCGAGTTGCGACGGAACAGCAGGTCAGTCTGACCGGCCAGCTCACGCGCCTTCACCACCTTGACCAGATTGTTGTGCTCGTCCAGCAGCGCAACCTTGGTGCCGGCGGTCACGTACAGGCCCGACTCGACAGTGTTGCGGTCGCCCAACGGAATACCGATACCGGCGTTGGCGCCGATCAGGCAGCCTTCGCCAACCTTGATCACGATGTTGCCGCCGCCCGACAGGGTGCCCATGGTCGAGCAACCGCCGCCCAGGTCCGAGCCCTTGCCGACGAATACGCCAGCGGAAACGCGGCCTTCGATCATGCCCGGGCCTTCGGTGCCGGCGTTGAAGTTGATGAAGCCTTCGTGCATCACGGTGGTGCCTTCGCCCACGTAGGCGCCCAGGCGCAGACGCGCGGCGTCAGCGATACGCACGCCGGCCGGCACCACGTAGTCGGTCATTTTCGGGAACTTGTCCACCGAGAACACTTCCAGCAGCTCGCCACGCAGACGCGCTTCGAGTTGCATCTCGGCCAGTTCGCTCAGGTCGATCGCGCCCTGGCTGGTCCAGGCTACGTTCGGCAGCAGCGGGAAGATCCCGGCCAGGCTCACGCCGTGCGGTTTGACCAGACGGTGCGACAGCAGATGCAGCTTGAGGTACGCCTCTGGCGTCGAGGTCAGCTGTGCGTCTTCGGCCAGCAGGGTGGCGACCAGCGGCTTGTGGCTCTCGGCCAGACGGGTCAGCAGTTTGCCTTGAACGGCGTCGATGCCTTTGACCGCTTCAGCCAGTTGCGCAGCCTGCGCGGTGGTGAAGGTGATGGCCTGATTGCCTTCGGTGTAACCGAGGATCGGCGCAACAGCGGCGACCAGTTCGGCCGACGGGTTGAGCAGTGGCTGGGCGTAGAACACTTCCAGCCACGCGCCTTGACGGTTCTGAGTGCCGACACCAAAGGCGATGCTGAACAGGGAGTTGGACATGTGAATACCTCTAGCAATAAGTGACGGGCTGCTTACTTGAGTGCGGCCGCGTAGATGTCTGGCTTGAAGCCAATCAGGGTTCGGTCACCGAGATCGAGCACCGGGCGCTTGATCATCGAGGGTTGAGCGAGCATCAGTTCGATGGCTTTCGACTGGTCGAGATCGGCTTTACGTTCGTCGTCGAGTTTGCGAAAGGTCGTGCCTGCACGGTTCAACACCGTTTGCCAGCCGTGCTCGTCACACCATTGGGTCAGGTGCTCACGGTCGATGCCGGCGGTTTTGTAGTCGTGGAAGTCGTAGCTGACAGCGTGTTCATCGAGCCAGGTGCGCGCCTTCTTCATGGTGTCGCAGGCTTTGATGCCGAAAAGGTGCAACGTTTTACTTGAAACGGTCAAGGAATCGCCCCCTTTACAGGTGCTGGAAAAAAATGGTGTCGGATTATGCCATGACCAAAGCGTTTCGTCGGCCACGGTTGTCGTAACGCTGCAAAACCTGTGGGAGCGAGCTTGCTCGCGAAGGGGGCGTGTCAGTCAAAATCTCTGTTAATGACAAACCGTATTCGCGAGCAAGCTCGCTCCCACATTGGAATGGCGTTGCGGGCGTGCGACATAGGTGCAACGGTCAGACGCATCCTAAGCGGCTAATATGGCAGTTCAACGCTGTCGATTGTCTGAGATTTCCGCTTTATGCAAACCGCTTACACCGTCCTGATCCTGCTGATGCTGGTCAGCGTCTCGCGGCTGGTAGGACGGGTCATCCCGCTGCCGCTGCCCCTCGTGCAAATCGCTGCCGGTGCCTTGCTGGCCTGGCCGACACTGGGCCTGCACGTCGCGCTGGACCCCGAACTGTTCCTGTTTCTGTTCCTGCCGCCGCTGCTGTTTTCCGACGGTTGGCGCATGCCCAAACGCGAGTTCTGGCACCTGCGCGGGCCGATCCTGACGCTGGCGGTCGGGCTGGTGCTGTTCACCGTGGTCGGCGCCGGGTACTTCATTCACTGGCTGCTGCCGAGCATTCCGCTGCCGGTGGCCTTCGCGCTGGCCGCCGTGCTGTCGCCGACCGATGCCGTGGCGGTCTCGGCGATCTCGCAGAACCGCTTGCCGACGCCGCTGATGCACATCCTGCAAGGCGAGGCGCTGATGAACGATGCGTCGGGTCTGGTGACGTTCAAGTTTGCCTTGGTGGCGGCGGTGACCGGGGTGTTCTCGCTGGCCAATGCCAGCCTGACGTTCGTACTGGTGGCGGTCGGGGGCTTGGCCGTCGGCGTCGCGCTGAGCTGGCTGGTCGGGCGTTTGCGCGCGTGGATGATCGCCCGTGGCTGGGACGACCCGGCCACCCACGTGGTGTTCATGTTGCTGCTGCCGTTCGCCGCCTATGTATTGGCCGAGCGACTGGGTGCCTCGGGCATTCTTTCGGCTGTCGCGGCGGGGATGATGCAGAGCTGGCTCGATCTGCTGCCGCGGCAGACCAGCACCCGGCTGCTCAATCGCAGCGTCTGGTCATTGCTCGAATTTGCCTTCAACGGCCTGATCTTTCTGCTGCTGGGCCTGCAACTGCCGGACATCATCAAGGCCGTGGTCAGCCACGAACCGACGCTGTGGCCGACGCTGCTGTACCGCGGCCTCGACGTGGTGGCGATTTTCCTTGCCCTGGTGCTGTTGCGCTTTATCTGGGTGCAGAGCATCTGGCGCCTGTCGGTGCTGCTGCGACGGCTGCGCGGCAAGGGCGACCTGACGCAAGTGCCGACCGCGCGATCTTGCTGGCTGTTGACCGTTGGCGGGGTGCGCGGGGCGGTGACGCTGGCCGGTGTGATGTCGGTGCCGATGTTGATGGGCAGCGAGGCGTTCCCCGAGCGTGATCTGCTGATCTTCATCGCCGCCGGGGTGATTCTGTTGTCGCTGATTTGTGCCTGCATCGCCTTGCCGTTGCTGCTGCGCGGCATCGAGAAAAGCCCGGACGACAAGCGTCGTCAGGAAGTGCGCGATGCCTGGCGCAAGACCGCCGAGGCGGCGATCCATGCGCTGGAAACCGAAGAGGTCGCGCCGCAGGATGCCGCCCAAGCCGCGCTCTCGGCGGAACTCAAGGCACGGATCATGTTCGAGTATCGCCATCAACTCGAGGTGTTCAACGATTCTGCAGAGGCGCAGGCGCTGGCGTTCCAGATGGACCTGCTCGAACGCCGTCTGCGGCTCAAGGCGCTGCGTGCGCAGCGCCTTGAGCTCTATAGTCTCAGCCGTCAGCACCAGATCGGGGATGACGTGTTGCGTGAGGTTTTGGCAGACCTGGATTTAAGCGAAGCGAATCTGGGACAGGTCAAATAGCTGTTTGCTGTCGGATGATCTTTACTGACTTGTTGCTGCCGGATAGGGATAGGCCTTCGCCATGAAGGCTTTATCCTTATCGCTTAGACTCAAATTTAGAAGGTTCTGGAAGTCGCCTTGTGTCCAGGACTGATAAATGACGTAGTGCATGATCGATTTTCGGTCGTACTCCGAATAAATGCTTGCGCTGGGATCTGCACGATCCAGATACCATTGGTGCAGTCTTTTACGCGTCTCTCTGCCTTGAGCGTCATCATCTTCCGGATTTTCGGTGATTCCATGTCGTGCATAGATGGCTGGTTTGTCCCAGGGAATATCTGCCACGGGATTGGTCTGCTCATGCTCCGCGCCCAGCATATGACCGAACTCATGCATGACATTGGCGGCAAAGTAACGTGGCAGGCTCGGATGCGGCCAGAGTTTCATGGTCGGCTCATCGGGATATAACAGGGCATCCGTACCTATCAGAGAGGAAAACGTTCCTTCTTCACTGAGTATGCGGATGTCGCCTGCTTCACCCTCGACGAAATCGAACCTCAGGTTGATGTGCGGCAACCAGTTGCTGGCAGCGGCGATGGTAGCATCCTTGAATGCCTGCGTGCCGTTGAGGAAGGCGATGCGCAGTGTGCTGCCAGGCGTCCAGAATTTTGCCGGATTGTTCTTGGCCCACATTTTATTGAATCTCCCGCGTGCACTTGATGTTGCGGCAGTCAAGTGTGTGTTCGGGTTTTTTGCTTGGCTGAAGCCGTGTCAGGTACATAATTGAATATCCATGTTTTCAATTTTCAATTTTCAATTTTCAATTTTCAATTTTCAATTTTGAAATTTGACTTTTCGAGTTGTTTGTTATTTTCGACAAGTCATTTGAGTGGGTTGTTAGTAGCAGAGCTTGAGTAAGTAAATTGATTGTGTAGGGTTTTTATGGAAAGTCCTGATTCAACGTGGGTAAATCAAGCGCATGAGTTCTTTGTCTTTCTCACTGATTTCACGGTTTATCGGGTTTGCCCAATTGCCAAGTGTCAAGTTGTTGGAAATCGGATGGTGCATGATGGATTTTCGATCGTACGGTAAATAAAGCGCGTCGGCATCGTTAAAAGTGGTAAATATGTTGTCGTCAACTTGCTCACGCGACACAGGATCCAACGGTCTGTTCTGGTAGTAGTGGTAAACATTTTCTTTGTTCCAGGGGATTTGCGCCTTGGGGTGCTGGTGTTCGTGCATCGCGCCCAGTGCGTGGCCAAACTCATGCGTGACGACGGTCTCGAAGTCTTCGTGTTCGGGGTCGATGCCAAGCCACATGGTTGGCGTGTCAGGAAACATCTCCAGTGCGTCGGTGCCCAGAAATGAACTGTTCCCAACGCCCTCTGTGGAAATTCGGATGTGACCCTCTACGCCCTCGACGAACTCAAATTTCAAACTGATATAAGGAAGCCAGCGTTCGGCGGCGGCAATGATTTTCTTTTTGTGTTCCGGTGTTGGATTGTCCATGAACGCTATTTTCAGGGTGGATCGGCTTGGCCAGGTTTTGGAGTAGTGCACTAAAGCACGTTTTTTTCGGCTGTTTCCGAGACTCTTGGCTTTTGCCTCTTTAGGCGGTTCCTGAAGTGTGCAGTATTGAAAGCTATCCATATTTTGTTTTCTTCCTTGATTTGTTTTAGTTGTTTTTTGCGCATGCAAAAGATCACTGCACAAGATTAAGCTTTGGGCAGTGTCTGGAATAGTCGTAAAGTGGTTTTAAATGTAACTTGGGGATGTGTCCGTGCCAGATGACTGGCACGGATATTAGAAAGTTAGTGTTGGCGGGTAATGAAATCGCGAATCCGTTCTGCTGCTTCAACACATTCAGCCAACGGTGCAACCAGCGCCATCCGCACTCGGCCTGCGCCTGGATTGACACCGTCTGCTTCGCGCGACAGATACGAGCCTGGCACCACGGTCACGTGTTCCTGTTCGAACAAGTCGCGACAGAATGCGGCATCGTCACCGGCCACGTTCGGCCACAGATAGAAGCTGCCGTCCGGACGCTGCACATCCATCACCGGGCTGAGGATTTCCAGCACTGCATCGAACTTCTCGCGATACAACGCGCGGTTGGCGCGAACGTGCACTTCGTCATTCCAGGCGGCGACGCTGGCCAGTTGGGTTTGCACTGGCATCGCGCAGCCATGGTAAGTGCGGTACAGCAGGAAGCCCTTGAGAACGTCGGCGTCGCCCGCGACGAAACCGGAGCGCAGCCCCGGCAGATTGGAACGCTTGGACAGGCTGTGGAACACCACGCAACGCTTGAAGTCCTTGCGGCCCAATTCGACGCAGGCGCTGAGCAGGCCCGGCGGCGGGGTCTGTTCGTCGAAGTACAGTTCGCTGTAGCACTCGTCGGCGGCGATCACGAAGTCGTATTCGTCGGCCAGAGCGATGAGTTTTTTCAGCACATCGACCGGAATCAGCGCGCCGGTCGGGTTGCCAGGGGAGCACAGAAACAGGATCTGGCAGCGTTTCCAGATATCTGGCGACACGGCGTCGAAATCCGGGTTGAAGCCGTTTTCGTCCAGGCACGGCAGGTAATGCGGCTTGGCCCCGGCGAGAAACGCTGCGCCTTCGTAGATCTGATAGAACGGGTTCGGGCTGACCACCAGCGCGTCGTCGCCACGGTTGACCACGGTCTGGGTGAAGGCGAACAGCGCTTCGCGGGTACCGTTGACCGGCAGCACATTGCGCGCCGGATCAATCCAGCCGCTCGGCACGCCGAAGCGACGTTCACACCAGCCGGCGATGGCTTCGCGCAGGGCCGGGATGCCGAGGGTGGTCGGATACACCGCCATTTGATCCAGATTGTTCGCCAGCGCTTCAGCGACAAAGCTTGGCGAGCGATGTTTCGGCTCGCCGATCGACAGGGCGATCGGGCGTTTGTCCGGGTTCGGCGTGACCGTGCCAAGCAGGGCGCGGAGCTTTTCGAACGGGTAGGGCTGGAGCTGGTTCAGAGCGTTGTTCATGGGGGCCTCGTTCAATGTGGAGAGAACTCCGTGGCGAGGGGATTTATCCCCGATCGGCTGCGCAGCAGTCGCAAAACCATCGCGTGCGGTGTAGCGGATACACCGCGATTGCAGGTTTTTGGGACCGCTTCGCAACCCATCGGGGATAAATCCCCTCACCACAAAAGCCCCGGGCAGCTATATCTGCCTCCACAGGGATAGTTTGTTAATTCAAATACTGATGCGCGAAAGCTTGATATCCGGTTCCTGATTGACGCTCAGTTGCTCGACGATTGCGTCCTGCAAGCGGCTGCACAGCAGTGGGTCGGAGAGCGGCTGGTTGTGGGCGTCGGTGATGAAGAACACGTCTTCCACCCGTTCGCCCAGGGTCGCAATCTTGGCGTTCTGCAGCGACAGGTCGAATTCGAGGAAGATCCCGCCGATGCGTGCCAGCAAACCCGGGCGATCCGGGGCCGTCAGTTCCAGCACCGTCACCGGACGCTGGGCATCGTTGTGGATCGTCACCTGCGGCGCAAAGGCGAAGTGCTTGAGCTGACGCGGCACCCGGCGCTGGATGATCGTCGGGTAGTCGTCGGGGTTGCGCAGGGCTTCGGTCAGGCCGTCGCGGATCTGTTTGATCCGGGTCGGGTTGTCACCGATGGATTCACCGTCGTTATCGAGCACGATGTAGGTGTCGAGGGTGAACTGGCTGCTCGAGGTGATGACCCGGGCGTCGTGAATGTTCAGGTTGAGCTGGTCCATCGCGGCCACGGTCACCGCGAAGAAGTCGTGCTGGTCGGGGGCATAAATGAAGATCTGCGTGCCGCCCTCGAACTCGCGCTGGGTGGTTTCCTTGATCAGCACCAGCGGACCGCCGTCGGCCGGCTGCTGCAGGATCGCGTCACTGTGCCAGGCCACGTCGCCGGCGGTGTGACGCAGGAAATAGTCATCACCCAACTGTGCCCACAACTGCTCGACGTCATCCGGGTCGGTACCGCCGCGCACCAGGATGTCCAGCGCCGCACTCTGGGTCTGGCGAATCTGCTCTTCGCGATCGACCGGGTTTTCCAGGCCTCGGCGCAGGGCGCGCTTGGTCTCGGTGTAGAGCTGGCGCAACAGGCTGGCGCGCCACGAATTCCACAGCGTCGGGTTGGTCGCGTTGATGTCGGCCACGGTCAGCACGTACAGGTAGTCCAGACGGGTTTCGTCGCTGACGATTTGCGCGAAATCGTGGATCACCTGCGGATCGGAGAGGTCCTTGCGCTGCGCGGTGGTCGACATCACCAGATGGTTCTGCACCAGCCAGACGATCAGGCGGCTGTCCCAAAGCGGCAACTGATGGCGCTGGCAGAACGCTTCGGCATCGACCGCGCCGATGTCCGAGTGATCGCCATGCCGGCCCTTGCCGATGTCGTGATACAGACCGGCCATGTAGATCAGTTCGGGCTTGGGCAGTTTGGCCATGAGCTTGGCGGCCAACGGGAATTTTTCCGACACCTGGGTGTACTGCAACTTACGCAGGTGTTTGATCAGGTTCAGGGTGTGCGCATCGACCGTATAGATGTGGAACAGGTCATGCTGCATCTGCCCGACGATGAAGCCGAACTCCGGCAGATAGCGTCCGAGGATGCCGTAGCGGTTCATTCGCCGCAGGTTGCGGTGGATGCCGATCTTGCACTTGAACAGCTCGATGAACAGGCTGGTGTTGCGGATGTCGTTGCGGAAGTTGTCGTCGATCAGGTGCCGGTTTTCGCGCAGCAGACGAATGGTGTCGGCGCGCACGCCTTTGATTTCCGGCTGCTGGGCCATCAGCACGAAGATTTCGAGCATGGCGAACGGCGTGCGGCGGAACACGTTGTCGTTGCGTGCCTCGATGTAACCGTCATGCAACTGGAAGCGCGAGTTGATCGGCTGCGGCGGCGCTTCGTCTTCCGGGGCAAGGATCACTTCCTCGAAGTGCTGGATGATCAGGTCGCTGAGCTGGGCGATGCTCATCACCACGCGGAAATACTGCTGCATGAAGTTTTCGACCGCCTGTTTGGCGTCGTCGCCTTCAAAACCGAGCAGGCCGGCGATGGTCCGTTGATGATCGAACAGCAGGCGGTCTTCCGAGCGTCCGGCGAGCATGTGCAGGGCGTAACGCACTTTCCAGAGAAACTCCTGGGACGACGCCAACAGCGCGTTTTCGCTCTCGACCAGGAAACCTTCGCCGGCGAGGGCGCGCAGGTTCAGGGTGCCGTACTGACGCCGGGCCACCCACAGAATCGTCTGAATATCCCGCAGGCCGCCGGGCGAGCCTTTGACGTTGGGTTCCAGGTTGTATTCGGTGTCGTTGTACTTGTGGTGACGGGCCTTTTGCTCGGCGCGTTTGGCCAGGAAAAACTCCTTGGCCGGCCACATGTGGGCCGTGCTGGTGACATCGAGCATGCGCTGGCGCAGACGCTCGGGGCCGCAGATGGTGCGGCTTTCCATCAGGTTGGTGACCACCGTCAGGTCGGCGCGGGCCTCTTCGGCGCATTCGTCGACCGAGCGCACGCTCTGACCGACTTCCAGACCGATGTCCCACAGCAGCGTCAGAAAACGCTCGATGGAATCGCGGAAGACTTCGTGATCGGCGCTGTCCAGCAGGATCAGCAGGTCGATGTCGGAATAGGGGTGCAACTCACCCCGGCCGTAGCCGCCGACCGCGACCAGAGCGATATCGGCGTCTTCGCTCCAGTTGAACTGCTCCCAGGCCTTTTGCAGGATGTTGTCGACGAACCACGCCCGGTCTTCGATCAGCCGGCGGATGTCGCGGCCACTGCGAAAACGCGTGTCGAGGACCTCGCGGGCCTGGCGGATCGCCTTCTTGAACGCCGCGATGGGACTCGCTTTCAGGGCCAGTTCAGCCTGGAACTGGCCGCGGTCGAAGAGTTCGGGATCCACCTGCGGCATCGATTGGCTTTCCTTCTATAAGGCTGGGAGCGTTCTTGGGATCAGGCCGAGACGCGCGGGATGGTGTCGTCGGCGCGCAGGGTGAAGATCTCGTAGCCGGTGTCGGTCACCAGCAGGGTGTGTTCCCACTGTGCCGAGAGCTTGCGGTCCTTGGTGATCGCGGTCCAGCCGTCGCCCAGTACCTTGGTGTCGGCCTTGCCCTGGTTGATCATCGGCTCGATGGTGAAGGTCATGCCGGCCTTCAGTTCCATGCCGGTGCCGGCACGGCCGTAATGCAGGATCTGTGGCTCTTCGTGGAACACCTTGCCGATGCCGTGGCCGCAGAATTCGCGAACCACCGAGAAGCCGTTCTTTTCCGCGTGCTTCTGGATGATTTCACCGATGTCGCCGAGGCGGCAGCCAGGCTTGACGATTTCGATCGCCTTGTACATGCATTCCTGGGTGACCTGCGACAGGCGCTCGGCCCAGACCGGCACTTCGCCGACGTGGAACATGCGGCTGGTGTCGCCGTGG
The DNA here is from genome assembly GCF_000282275.2 of Pseudomonas sp. GM30. NCBI lineage: Bacteria > Pseudomonadati > Pseudomonadota > Gammaproteobacteria > Pseudomonadales > Pseudomonadaceae > Pseudomonas > Pseudomonas sp. GM30. Next base: position 24,311 of record NZ_AKJP02000001.1, read on the forward strand.
TAACCGTCCTTGATCACGGTGACGTCGATGTTCAGGGTGTCGCCATTCTTCAGTGGCTTGTCATTCGGAATGCCGTGGCAGACCACGTGGTTGATCGAGGTGCAGATCGACTTCGGGTAGCCCTTGTAGTTGAGCGGGGCAGGGATGGCCTGCTGCACGTTGACGATGTAGTCGTGGCAGATCTGGTTCAGTTGATCGGTGGTAACGCCCGGTTTGACGTGTTCGGCAATCATTTCCAGCACATCGGCGGCCAGTTTGCCGGCGACACGCATGCCAGCGATGTCCTCGGGGGTTTTGAGGTTGACGGTCATACAGGCTCTCTCTGCGCTCGGCGGCGCTTGCTGATACGGACGAGGGTGGCAGGTGTGCGATTTGCGACCCTGAAAAACCCGATTCTAACAGACGAAAGGCGCAAATCCGCGCCTGCATGCATCGTCTCTCTCTATACAATGGTGGGCCTTGAGGCGATTCCAAGGGGGCTGCGCCCATGTCCCTGGTGCGATTACAGATTCCGGGTTCCGTTTCTGCGCACCCTGTGGTATAAAATGCGCCGCTTTCCGGGGATACCCCGAAAAGCTTAAATCCACACACGTGTCGACACGATGACCTGGGTGCCTTTGGCTTTATGCTACTGGTTGGTCATTGGGATACGTGGAGGCCAAACCCGACTTATTAAGGAACTATCATGTCCCAAGTCAACATGCGCGATATGCTGAAGGCCGGTGTGCACTTCGGTCACCAAACCCGTTACTGGAATCCGAAAATGGGTAAGTACATTTTCGGCGCGCGTAACAAGATTCACATCATCAACCTTGAAAAAACCCTGCCAATGTTCAACGAAGCTCTGACTTTCGTAGAGCGTCTGGCCCAGGGCAAAAACAAGATTCTGTTCGTCGGCACCAAGCGTTCCGCTGGCAAGATCGTTGCTGAAGAAGCAGCACGTTGCGGTTCGCCGTACGTCGATCACCGCTGGTTGGGCGGCATGCTGACCAACTTCAAAACCATTCGTGCTTCCATCAAGCGTCTGCGTGACCTTGAAGTTCAAGCCGAAGACGGTACTTTCGCCAAGCTGACCAAGAAAGAAGCGCTGATGCGCTCCCGTGACCTGGAAAAGCTGGATCGTTCGCTGGGCGGCATCAAGGACATGGGCGGTCTGCCAGACGCACTGTTCGTGATCGACGTTGACCACGAGCGCATCGCGATCACCGAAGCCAACAAGCTGGGCATCCCGGTCATCGGCGTTGTCGATACCAACAGCAGCCCGGAAGGCGTTGACTACATCATCCCAGGCAACGATGACGCAATCCGCGCTATCCAGCTGTACATGGGTTCGATGGCTGACGCAGTGATCCGTGGTCGCAACAATGTTGCTGGCGGCACTGTTGAATTCGCAGCTGAAGAAACTCAGGCTGCAGCTGAGTAATCGACGCCCTGGCGTTGACTCAGTAAGCAAAAAGGGGGCTTGGCCCCCTTTTTGCCACCTCGAAAACCGTTTGTTGGCGCCCACTTGTGGCAGCGCACCTCCTGCATTTGTAACGTGCAGCAGCTACAAGGTGTTTCGGGAAGAATTGAACGCCCGTTCGATCGGGTGGAATGGTTGAAAACCTATCCAAGAGGAATTTGAAAATGGCAGCAATTACTGCAGCGTTGGTTAAAGAACTGCGCGAGCGTACCGGCGAAGGCATGATGGACTGCAAGAAAGCCCTGGAAAAGGCTGACGGCGACATCGAAAAAGCCATTGATGACATGCGTGCTTCGGGCGCGATCAAGGCTGCGAAAAAGGCTGGCAACGTTGCCGCTGAAGGCGCAATCGCAATCAAGGACGACGGTAAGGCTGCCGTTATCCTGGAAGTGAACTCGCAGACCGACTTCCTCGCTCTGCAAGACGACTTCAAGAACTTCGTTGCTGCCAGCGTTGAAAAAGCTTTCGCTGACAAGCTGACCGACGCAGCTCCGCTGATCGCTTCGCAAGAAGCTGCTCGCGAAGCACTGGTTGCCAAAGTAGGCGAGAACGTCAACATCCGTCGTCTGACCCGTATCGAAGGTGACGTTGTAGGTTCTTACCTGCACGGCAACAAGATCGGTGTTGTTGTGGCTCTGAAAGGCGGTGACGTCGAGCTGGCCAAAGACATCGCGATGCACGTAGCTGCGAGCAACCCTGAGTTCCTGCTGCCTTCGCAAGTTTCGGCTGAAGCGATCGAGCGTGAAAAAGCTGTGTTCCTGCAGCTGAACGAAGAGAAGATCAAAGGCAAGCCAGAAAACATTGTTGAGAACATGGTCAAAGGCCGTATCAGCAAGTTCCTGGCAGAAGCAAGCCTGGTTGAGCAGGCGTTCGTCAAGAACCCTGAAATCAAGGTTGGCGAGCTGGCCAAGAAAGGCGGCGCGGAAATCGTTTCCTTCACCTACTTCAAAGTAGGCGAAGGCATCGAGAAGCCGGTCGACAACTTCGCTGAAGAAGTTGCTGCCCAGCTGGCTGCCGCCAAGCAATAAGACAGTTTTTTCAACTGTCGCCCGAAAGAGGCTGCCCGCTCACGCGCGCAGCCTCTTTTCAGATGGGGTTACCAATTTTTAATTGGTTTCCACTGGGAACTGGCTTACAAAGCCAGGTTCCGATGGCGCTGAAGCAGCGCCAAGCTAGAGTGAACGGCAGCTGTAAAACAGCTTGCACAGAATTTTTTAAATACGCCGCAGGAGAGATTCGCAATGGCTCAGCAGGGCAGTGGTTATCAGGCTCGCTATAAACGCATTCTACTCAAGCTTAGCGGCGAGGCCCTGATGGGCTCGGAAGAGTTCGGGATCGATCCAAAAGTGCTGGATCGGATGGCGCTGGAAGTCGGCCAGCTGGTCGGCATCGGCGTACAGGTCGGTCTGGTGATCGGCGGTGGCAACCTGTTCCGTGGCGAGGCCTTGAGCAAGGCTGGCATGGATCGGGTGACAGGCGACCACATGGGCATGCTGGCCACTGTGATGAACGCCCTGGCCATGCGCGATGCGCTGGAACGTGCCAATATCTCGGCCATCGTGATGTCGGCCATTTCCATGGTTGGCGTGACCGATCACTATGATCGCCGCAAAGCCATGCGCCACCTGAACTCCAAGGATGTGGTGATTTTCGCCGCCGGTACCGGCAATCCGTTCTTTACCACGGATTCGGCAGCCTGCCTGCGTGCCATCGAGATCGACGCTGACGTCGTTCTGAAGGCGACCAAGGTCGATGGCGTCTATACCGCTGACCCGTTCAAAGACCCGCATGCCGAGAAGTTCGATCATCTGACTTATGATGAAGTGCTGGATCGCAAGCTGGGTGTAATGGATCTGACAGCTATTTGCCTGTGCCGCGACCACAAAATGCCGCTGCGCGTATTCAACATGAACAAGCCTGGCGCCCTGCTGAACATCGTGCATGGCGGCGCTGAAGGCACCCTGATCGAGGAAGGTCAACAATGATCAACGAAATCAAGAAAGACGCTCAAGAGCGCATGCAGAAATCCCTGGACTCTCTGGCCCATGCATTCGGCCAGATTCGTACCGGCAAGGCTCACCCAAGCATCCTGGGCAGCGTGATGGTGCCGTACTACGGCGCAGACACTTCCATTACTCAGGTGGCCAACATCACTGTAAAAGACTCCCGCACCCTGCAAGTTGTCGCTTTCGAGCGCAACATGCTGGCGGCCGTCGACAAAGCGATCCAGAGCGCCGGTCTGAACCTGAACCCGACCAACCTGGGTGAGCTGCTGCTGATCTCCATGCCGGCCCTGACCGAAGAAACCCGTAAAGGCTTCACCAAGCAGGCGCGTGCAGCAGCCGAAGATGCGCGTGTTGCTGTGCGCAATATCCGTCGTGATGCGCTGGGCGATCTGAAAAAACTGGTCAAGGATAAAGAAATCAGCGAAGACGAAGAGCGTCGTGCCACCGCTGATATCGACAAGCTGACCAAAGACTTCGAGGCCCAGATCACCAAGGCCACGGACGAGAAAGAAAAAGACCTGATGGCCGTATAAGGGTCGAGTTTTAAATGGACAAGACCAAGCAGTCTGCGCCGTCCGCGGTGCCGCGCCATGTCGCGATCATCATGGATGGCAATAATCGCTGGGCGAAAAAACGCTTTATGCCGGGTGTTGCCGGGCATAAGGCTGGCGTGGATGCTGTGCGGGCAGTGATTGAGGTGTGTGCCGAGGCCAAGGTCGAAGTGCTCACCCTGTTCGCCTTTTCCAGTGAGAACTGGCAGCGTCCGGCCGATGAAGTCAGTGCCTTGATGGATCTGTTTTTCAAGGCGCTGCGTCGTGAGGCCAAGCGCCTCAACGACAACAACATCAGCTTGCGCATCATCGGCGATCGCTCGCGCTTCCATCCTGAACTTCAGGCGGCGATGCGCGAAGCAGAAGCCATGACGGCCGGCGCCAACCGCTTCATCCTGCAGATCGCCGCCAACTACGGCGGTCAGTGGGATATTGCCCAGGCGGCGCAGCGTCTGGCGCGTGAAGTCCAGGCCGGGCATCTGCGTCCGGAAGACATCACTCCGGATCTGCTGCAGACCTGTCTGGCCACCGGCGACCTGCCGTTGCCGGACCTGTGCATCCGCACCGGTGGCGAGCACCGCATCAGCAACTTTCTGCTGTGGCAACTGGCATACGCCGAGTTGTACTTCTCCGACCTGTTCTGGCCGGACTTCAAACACGAAGCCATGCGCACCGCGCTGGCCGATTTCGCTTCGCGCCAGCGTCGCTTCGGTAAAACGAGCGAACAGGTCGAAGCTGGAGCCCGGGTTTAATGCTTAAACAACGAATCATCACTGCGCTGATCCTGCTGCCGATCGCTTTGTGCGGGTTTTTCCTGCTCGAAGGATCCGGTTTTGCGCTGTTCATCGGTCTGGTCGTGAGCCTGGGCGCCTGGGAATGGGCGCGTCTGGCGGGCTTTACCGCGCAGTCGTTCCGTGTCGGCTTTGCCGCTGTCGTCGCGCTGATGCTATTCGTCATGTACGTCCTGCCGGGCCTCGCCCCTTGGGTGTTGGGCGCTTCGGTGTTGTGGTGGGCGGTGGCGACGTACCTGGTGCTGACCTATCCGCGCTCGAGCGAGCACTGGTCCACGGCGGCCACCAAGCTGGTGATCGGCTTGCTGATCCTGCTGCCGGCCTGGCAAGGGCTGGTGCAGATCAAGCAGTACCCATTGGGTAACTGGCTGATCATGGCCGTGATGGTGCTGGTCTGGGGTGCCGACATCGGTGCCTATTTCTCCGGCCGTGCCTTCGGCAAGCGCAAGCTGGCGCCGCAAGTCAGCCCGGGTAAAAGCTGGGAAGGCGTTTACGGTGGCCTGGCGCTGAGTCTGGTGATCACTGCGATCGTTGGCCTGGTTCGCGACTGGACGGTGGCTGAACTGCTCAAGGGGCTGATCGGCGCTGCGTTGATCGTATTCATTTCGGTGGTGGGCGATCTCACCGAAAGCATGTTCAAGCGCCAGTCCGGCATCAAGGACAGCAGCAACCTGCTGCCCGGTCATGGCGGTGTGCTTGATCGCATCGACAGCCTGACCGCTGCGATCCCGATTTTCGCTGTATTGCTGTGGATGGCTGCACCGTGAGCCGCCCGCAACAGATTACCGTTCTGGGAGCCACCGGCTCGATCGGTCTGAGCACCCTCGACGTCATCGCTCGGCATCCCGAGCGTTATCAGGTTTTCGCCCTGAGCGGCTTCACGCGCCTGAGCGAGTTGCTGGCCTTGTGCATCCGCCATGTGCCGCAGTTTGCCGTGGTGCCGGAAGTGGCGGCGGCGCGCGGTTTGCAGGACGACCTGCGGGCTGCCGGTTTGCCCACTCGCGTATTGGTCGGGGAGGAGGGTCTCTGCCAGGTCGCCTCCGCGCCCGAAGTCGATGCCGTGATGGCCGCCATCGTCGGTGCCGCGGGCTTGCGCCCGACGCTGGCGGCGGTGCAGGCCGGGAAGAAAATCCTTCTGGCCAACAAAGAAGCGTTGGTGATGTCCGGCGCGCTGTTCATGCAGGCCGTGCACAAGAGCGGCTCGGTGTTGCTGCCGATCGACAGCGAACACAACGCGATCTTCCAGTGCATGCCGCAGGATTTTGCCCGCGGTCTGGGTGTGGTCGGCGTGCGGCGGATTTTGCTAACGGCATCGGGCGGTCCGTTCCGCCAGACACCGATGAGCGAGCTGGCGCATGTCTCGCCTGATCAGGCATGTGCGCACCCGAACTGGTCCATGGGGCGCAAGATCTCGGTGGATTCGGCCAGCATGATGAACAAGGGCCTGGAGTTGATCGAGGCCTGCTGGCTGTTCGACGCCAAGCCGTCGCAGGTCGAGGTGGTGATCCATCCGCAGAGTGTGATTCACTCGCTGGTCGATTATGTGGATGGCTCGGTATTGGCGCAGTTGGGCAACCCTGACATGCGCACGCCGATTGCCAACGCATTGGCCTGGCCTGAGCGGATCGACTCGGGTGTGGCACCGCTGGATCTGTTTGCCGTTGCGCGCCTGGATTTCGAGGCACCGGACGAACAGCGCTTCCCTTGTCTGCGCTTGGCGCGACAGGCGGCGGAGGCCGGCAACAGTGCGCCGGCCATGCTCAATGCGGCCAACGAAGTGGCAGTCGCGGCGTTTCTCGACGGACGCATTGGCTATCTGGAAATCGCGAGTATCATCGAGGACGTGCTGAACCTCGAGCCAGTGGTCGCGCTTGAGGATCTGGATGCGGTGTTTACCGCAGACGCGAAAGCGCGGATTCTGGCCGAACAATGGCTTGATCGTCGCGGCCGATAGCCGTTGCAGAACCATGGCGTCACGCGGCACTGAACAGGATTGCGGAGAAAGTAGATGAGCGCGCTCTATATGATTGCCGGCACCCTGATCGCTTTGGGTGTGCTGGTCACCTTTCACGAATTCGGCCATTTCTGGGTCGCGCGTCGCTGTGGCGTCAAGGTTTTACGTTTTTCCGTGGGCTTCGGCATGCCCCTGCTGCGCTGGCACGACAAGCAGGGCACCGAGTTTGTCGTCGCCGCGATTCCGCTGGGCGGCTACGTCAAAATGCTCGATGAGCGTGAGGGCGAAGTGCCGGCCGATCAGCTTCATCAATCCTTCAATCGCAAGTCGGTTCGCCAGCGCATCGCCATTGTCGCGGCGGGACCGATCGCCAACTTCCTGCTGGCTCTGGTGTTTTTCTGGGTGCTGGCCATGCTCGGCAGCGAGCAGATCCGTCCGGTCATCGGTGCCGTCGAATCCGGCAGCATCGCGGCCAAGGCCGGTTTGAATGCCGGTCAGGAAATCGTCGCTATCGATGGTGAGCCGACTTCCGGTTGGGCGGCGGTCAATTTGCAGCTGGTCCGTCGTCTTGGGGAAAGTGGTTCCCTGCAGTTGCTCGTGCGTGAGCAGGGGGCTACCGCGGATACGCCGCGCGAATTGGCGCTGGATCACTGGCTCAAAGGGGCTGATGAGCCTGATCCGATTCGCTCGCTGGGTATTCGCCCATGGCGGCCGGCGTTGCCGCCGGTGCTGGCCGAGCTCGATCCAAAAGGTCCGGCGCAGGCCGCTGGTCTGAAAACCGGAGACCGCCTGTTGTCGCTCGATGGCCAGGCGCTGGGTGACTGGCAGCAGGTGGTCGATACCGTTCGTACGCGTCCTGATACCAAAATCTTGCTGCGCGTCGAGCGCGACGGTGCTCAAATCGACGTCCCGGTGACCCTGGCAGCACGCGGTGAAAGCAAGGCGCCAAGCGGTTATCTCGGGGCTGGCGTGAAAGCTGTGGACTGGCCGCCGGAAATGATCCGCGAGGTCAGTTATGGCCCGTTGGCCGCGATTGGCGAGGGTGCCCGGCGTACCTGGACCATGAGCATCCTGACGCTGGACTCACTGAAGAAAATGCTGTTTGGCGAGCTCTCGGTAAAAAACTTGAGTGGGCCGATAACCATTGCTAAAGTGGCGGGCGCTTCTGCCCAGTCGGGCGTTGCTGATTTCCTGAATTTCCTTGCTTATCTGAGTATTAGCCTGGGGGTTCTGAATTTGCTGCCCATTCCTGTACTGGATGGGGGGCATTTGTTGTTTTATCTGATTGAGTGGGTGCGTGGTCGCCCCTTGTCGGATCGGGTGCAAGGTTGGGGGGTGCAGATCGGTATCAGTTTGGTGGTCGGAGTGATGTTGCTTGCTCTGGTCAATGATCTGGGTCGACTGTAAAGCTTCGCTGAATTGCGAATCTGCCGCATTTTGCGGCAGTTTGTTTATTGCCAGTTGGAATAAGAAAGGACTTCATGAAACGTCTGCTGCTAACTGCGGTTCTCACCGTATTGATGATCGCCGAAGTTCACGCCGAGTCCTTCACTATCTCTGATATTCGCGTCAACGGCCTCCAGCGGGTCTCCGCGGGTAGCGTCTTTGGTGCCTTGCCGTTGAACGTCGGCGAGCAGGCGGATGATCGTCGCCTGGTGGAATCCACTCGTGCGTTGTTCAAAACCGGTTTCTTTCAAGATATCCAGCTGGGCCGCGAAGGCAACGTTCTGGTGATCACGGTCGTCGAACGTCCGTCGGTCGCGAGTATCGAGATCGAAGGCAACAAGGCGATCTCTACCGAAGACCTGATGAAAGGCCTGAAGCAGTCCGGTCTGTCCGAAGGCGAGATTTTCCAGCGCGCCACCCTCGAGGGTGTCCGTAACGAACTGCAACGTCAGTACGTTGCCCAGGGCCGTTACTCGGCGACCGTCGATACCGAAGTGGTTTCGCAGCCGCGTAACCGTGTGGCGCTGAAAGTGAAGATCAACGAAGGCACCGTGGCTGCCATCCAGCACATCAACGTGGTGGGTAACACGGTCTTCCCTGATGACGATCTGATCGACCTGTTCGAGCTGAAAACCACCAACTGGCTGTCGTTCTTCAAGAACGATGACAAGTACGCCCGTGAAAAACTCTCCGGTGACCTGGAGCGCCTGCGTTCCTACTACCTGGACCGTGGCTACATCAACATGGATATCGCTTCGACCCAGGTGTCCATCACCCCGGACAAGAAGCACGTCTATATCACCGTCAACATCACCGAAGGCGAGAAGTACACCGTTCGTGACGTCAAACTCAGCGGTGACCTGAAAGTGCCTGAAGACCAGGTCAAGTCGCTGTTGCTGGTGCAGAAAGGCCAGGTGTTCTCGCGCAAGCTGATGACCACCACTTCCGAACTGATCACTCGCCGTCTGGGTAACGAGGGTTACACCTTCGCCAACGTCAACGGCATACCTCAGCCGCATGACGATGATCACACCGTGGACATTCTGTTCGCCGTGGATCCGGGCAAGCGCGCCTACGTCAACCGCATCAACTTCCGTGGCAACACCAAGTCCGAGGACGAAGTGCTGCGTCGTGAAATGCGTCAGATGGAAGGTGGCTGGGCTTCGACCTACCTGATCGACCAGTCCAAGACCCGTCTTGAACGTCTGGGCTTCTTTAAAGAAGTGAACGTCGAGACGCCGGCTGTTCCGGGTGTCGACGACCAGGTTGACGTGAACTACGCCGTTGAAGAACAAGCCTCCGGTTCGATCACCGCCAGTGTCGGTTTCGCCCAGAGCGCCGGTCTGATCCTCGGTGGTTCGATCACTCAGAACAACTTCCTGGGTACTGGTAACCGTGTGAGCGTGGGCCTGACCCGCAGCGAATACCAGAGCCGCTACAACTTCGGCTACGTTGATCCCTACTGGACCGCCGATGGCGTGAGCCTGGGCTACAACGCGTTCTATCGCACCACCGACTACAAAGACCTCGACGTCGACGTAGCGAGCTATGCGGTAGACAGCCTGGGTGCCGGCGTCAACGTTGGCTACCCGATCAGCGAGACTTCGCGTCTGACCTTCGGTCTGTCCGCTCAACAGGACAAGATCAAGACCGGTCAGTACACCGTTGACGAAATCTTCGACTTCGTTAACAAGGAAGGCGACAACTACCTGAACTTCAAGGCTTCGGCCGGCTGGTCCGAGTCGACCCTGAACAAGGGCGTACTGCCGACCCGTGGCCGTTCCCAGAGCCTGACTCTGGAAACCACGATTCCAGGCAGCGACCTGTCGTTCTACAAACTCGACTACCGTGGCCAGTTGTTCCAGCCGATCACCGAGAACTACACCCTGCGTCTGCACACCGAGCTGGGTTATGGCGACGGGTATGGTTCGACCGACGGCTTGCCGTTCTATGAAAACTACTATGCTGGTGGTTTCAACTCGGTTCGTGGCTTCAAGGACAGTACTTTGGGTCCTCGCAGTACCCCAAGTCGTGGTACTAACCCGGGCACTTCGGTCGACCCGGACCAGGATCCGCTGCCGTTCGGTGGCAACGTATTGATCCAGGGCGGTGTCGAGGTTCTGTTCCCGCTGCCGTTCGTCAAGGATCAACGCTCCCTGCGTACCTCGGTATTCTGGGATGTGGGTAACGTTTTCGATTCGCAGTGCAAGGACACCACCAACGCGAATGGCTCGACGTCCAACACCAAGTGTAACGACATCAGCCTGAGCAACATGGCCAGTTCCGTTGGTGTGGGTGTGACCTGGGTCACCGCACTGGGTCCTCTGAGTTTTGCTCTGGCGATGCCGGTCAAGAAACCGGATAACGCTGAAACTCAAGTGTTCCAATTCTCCCTCGGCCAGACGTTCTAAGCGTCTGACCCAAGATAACGACAATGGATTTTGTAGGAGTGCATCGTGCGTAAGTTGACTCAATTGGTTCTCCTGGCCTCCGTACTGGTGGCAGGCCCGGCGTTCGCCGACATGAAAATCGCCGTTCTGAACTATCAGATGGCATTGCTGGAATCCGATGCGGCCAAGAAATACGCCGTGGATGCCGAAAAGAAGTTCGGTCCGCAGCTGACCAAACTCAAGACGCTGGAAAGCAGCGCCAAGGGCATTCAGGACCGTCTGATGGCCGGTGGCGACAAAATGCAGCAGGGCGAGCGTGAGCGTCTGGAGCTTGAATTCAAGCAAAAGGCCCGTGACTTCCAGTTCCAGTCCAAGGAGCTGAACGAAGCCAAGGCAGTTGCCGATCGCGAAATGCTCAAGCAACTGAAGCCGAAACTGGATAGCGCAGTGGAAGAAGTCATCAAGAAAGGTGGTTTTGACCTGGTGTTCGAGCGTGGCGCAGTGATCGATGTCAAACCTCAGTACGACATCACGCGCCAGGTTATCGAGCGCATGAATCAGCTGAAGTAACCCATGACCGTGACTATCAAGCTCGGCCAGTTGGCCGAGTTCCTCGGCGCCACCCTGCGTGGCGACCCCGAGACGCAAATTACTGGGCTAGCCACCTTGCAGGAGGCTGGCCCAGCTCAGTTGAGCTTTCTGGCAAATCCTCAATATCGCAAATACCTGGCAAGTTCCCAGGCGGCTGCGCTATTGCTCAAGGAAGCCGATGCCGAAGGTTTTGCCGGTAACGCGCTGGTGGTGCCGGATCCTTATCTGGCTTACGCCCGTATCTCTCACCTGTTCGATCCCAAACCGAAAGCCGCTGCGGGTGTTCATCCCACGGCGGTGATTGCGCCGGATGCGCTGGTTGATCCAAGCGCCAGCATTGGCCCGTTCGTGGTGATCGAGGCCGGTGCGCGCATCGGTGCGCAGGTCACCCTGGGCGCCCATTGCGTTATCGGTGCCCGCAGTGAAATCGGCGAGGGCGGCTGGCTCGCCCCGCGGGTCACGCTGTACCACGACGTGCGCATCGGCAAGCGTGTGGTGATCCAGTCCGGTGCCGTGCTTGGCGGTGAAGGCTTCGGCTTTGCCAACGAGAAAGGTATCTGGCAGAAGATCGCCCAGATCGGCGGCGTGACCATCGGCGACGATGTCGAGATCGGCGTGAACACCGCCATCGACCGTGGCGCGTTGGCAGACACCGTGATCGGCAACGGCGTGAAACTCGACAACCAGATCCAGATCGCACACAACGTTCAGGTCGGTGATCATACCGCCATGGCGGCGTGTGTCGGTATCTCCGGCAGCACCAAAATCGGCAAGCATTGCATGCTCGCCGGTGGTGTCGGCCTGGTTGGGCACATCGATATTTGCGACAACGTTTTCCTGACCGGGATGACCATGGTGACCCACTCGATTACCGAGCCAGGCGCCTATTCTTCCGGCACAGCCATGCAACCGGCGGCCGAGTGGCGCAAAAGCGCGGCCCGCATCCGTCAGCTCGATGACCTCGCGCGACGTTTGAAGCAGCTGGAAAAGCGCGTCGGGGAAGTGACCCCCGGCAGCAATGCTTCATCTGATGGCTGATACCATTTCCATATCAAGTGTGCACAGCCTCTAGACTGCCTCCTTGATTTGCTAGAGGAGTGCGCGTCAGTCGCGCTCCCAATCTTTACATAGGCTTCCCCCCGAAATGATGGACATCAACGAGATTCGCGAATACCTGCCTCACCGTTACCCGTTCCTGCTGGTGGACCGGGTGGTGGAACTGGACACTGAAGGCAAGCGCATTCGCGCCTACAAGAATGTCAGCATCAATGAGCCATTCTTCAACGGCCACTTCCCGGCGCACCCGATCATGCCGGGCGTACTGATCATCGAAGCGATGGCCCAGGCTGCCGGGATCCTCGGTTTCAAAATGCTCGACGTGAAACCGGCCGATGGCACCCTTTACTACTTCGTCGGTTCCGACAAGCTGCGTTTCCGTCAGCCGGTGCTGCCGGGTGACCAGTTGATCCTGGAAGCCAAGTTCATCAGCTGCAAGCGCCAGATCTGGAAATTCGAATGCCAGGCTTCGGTCGACGGCAAGCCAGTCTGCTCGGCTGAAATCATCTGTGCGGAACGCAAGCTATGAGTTTGATTGACCCTCGCGCAATCATCGATCCGTCGGCCGTTCTGGCTGACGGCGTCGAGGTCGGCCCGTGGTCGATCGTCGGCGCAGGTGTGGAAATCGGCGAGGGTACCGTGATCGGGCCGCATGTGGTCCTCAAAGGCCCGACCCGCATCGGCAAGCACAACCGCATCTACCAGTTTTCCTCGGTAGGCGAAGACACGCCGGATCTGAAGTACAAAGGCGAAGAAACCCGTCTGGTGATCGGTGATCACAACGTCATTCGCGAAGGCGTGACGATTCACCGGGGCACCGTTCAGGATCGTTCGGAAACCACCCTTGGCGATCACAACCTGATCATGGCCTATGCCCACATCGGACATGACAGCGTCATCGGCAACCACTGCATTCTGGTCAACAACACCGCGTTGGCCGGGCATGTACATGTTGACGACTGGGCGATCCTTTCCGGTTTCACCCTGGTGCATCAGTACTGCCACATCGGCGCCCACAGCTTTTCCGGCATGGGCACTGCCATCGGCAAGGACGTTCCGGCGTTCGTGACCGTGTTCGGCAACCCGGCCGAAGCGCGCAGCATGAACTTCGAAGGCATGCGTCGTCGGGGTTTCAGCGAAGACGCGATTCATGCGCTGCGTCGCGCTTACAAAACCGTGTATCGCCAGGGCCTGACCGTGGAGCAAGCGTTGGCCGAACTGGCCGAGCCTGCTGCGCAGTTCCCGGAAGTTGCGCTGTTTCGTGACTCGATCCAGTCGTCGACTCGCGGCATCACCCGCTGATCATGGCCAGTCTGCGTATTGCGCTGGTGGCGGGAGAGGCTTCCGGTGACATTCTGGGCGCCGGCCTCATGCGCGCCCTCAAGGCTCAACACCCGGCGGTCGAGTTCATCGGTGTCGGCGGTCCGTTGATGCAGGCCGAGGGCCTGACGTCTTACTTCCCCATGGAACGTCTGTCGGTGATGGGCCTGGTGGAAGTGCTCGGGCGGCTGCGCGAGTTGCTCAAGCGCCGCAAGGACCTGATCGCCACGTTGATTGCCGAGAAACCGGATGTGTTCATCGGCATCGACGCTCCCGATTTCAACCTCAACATCGAACTCAAGCTGCGTCAGGCCGGGATCAAGACCGTGCATTACGTCAGCCCTTCGGTGTGGGCGTGGCGCCAGAAGCGTGTGCTGAAGATTCGCGAAGGCTGCGATCTGATGCTCACCCTGTTGCCGTTCGAAGCAAAATTCTACGAAGAGAAGGGCGTGCCGGTGCGGTTCGTCGGTCACACGCTGGCCGATACCATTCCGCTGCAGGCTGATCGCGCCGCAGCGCGTGCCGAACTCGGCCTGCCTGACGGGCCGCTGGTGGCGTTGATGCCCGGCAGTCGCGGTGGCGAAGTTGGCCGTCTCGGTGCGCTGTTCCTGGATACAGCCGAGCGTCTGCGAGTCATGCGCCCGGGGCTGCGCTTCGTCATCCCGTGCGCCAATGCCGAGCGTCGCGCTCAGCTCGAAGAGTTGCTGGTTGGCCGCGACTTGCCGGTAACCCTGCTCGACGGCAAATCGCATCTGGCCCTGGCAGCGTGCAACGCAGTGCTGATTGCCTCCGGCACGGCGACGCTTGAAGCATTGCTGTACAAGCGACCAATGGTTGTTGCGTATCGCTTGGCGCCGCTGACGTTCTGGATTTTAAAGCGCATGGTCAAGAGCCCGTACGTGTCACTGCCGAATCTGTTGGCCCAACGGCTGTTGGTGCCGGAACTGTTGCAGGATGATGCGACGGTGGAGGCATTGGCCCAGACCTTGGCGCCGCTGATCGAAGGCGGCGAAGAGCAGACCCGAGGCTTCGACGAGATCCACCGTACACTGCGGCTGGATGCTTCCAATCAGGCGGCGGATGCCGTCCTCAACCTGATCGGGCAGAAACCATGAGCAAGACGATGCAGATGGGCCTGGATTTCACCCTGGTCGCCGAAGTCGAAGAGCTGGTGGCCGGTGTCGACGAAGTCGGTCGCGGCCCGTTGTGCGGCGCGGTGGTGACGGCGGCGGTGATCCTCGATCCGAACCGGCCGATCCTCGGTCTCAACGACTCGAAGAAACTCACCGAAGCCAGGCGCGAGAAGCTCTATGACGAGATCATCGAGAAATCCCTGAGCTGGTGCATTGCTCGCGCCGAAGTGGAGGAAATCGACGAGCTGAACATTTTGCATGCGACCATGCTCGCCATGCAGCGCGCGGTGGCCGGTCTGCATATTCAGCCGAAACTGGCGATGATCGACGGTAACCGCTGCCCGAAACTGCCGATGCGCGCCGAAGCGGTGGTGCAGGGTGACGGCAAGGTACCGGCCATCGCTGCCGCGTCGATTCTGGCCAAAGTCAGTCGCGATCGGGAAATGGCCGCGTTCGAATTGATCTACCCGGGTTATGGCATCGGCGGTCACAAAGGCTATCCGACGCCCGTTCATCTGGAAGCGCTGGCGCGGTTGGGGCCGACGCCGATTCACCGGCGCTCGTTCGCCCCGGTGCGTCAGGCTTACGAGGCGCTGGAAGGTCTGATGCAGGTTTAGTCGCAAGGCTGATGTTTTGTTCGAGGCCCGGTACAATCCGGGCCTTGTTGTCTCTATGTAACTGGACAGGATCACTATGCCGGCTTCATTCGTTCATCTACGCCTGCACACTGAATACTCCCTGGTCGACGGGCTGGTGCGGATCAAGCCACTGGTCAAGGCGCTGACCGGCATGAACATGCCGGCGGTGGCGGTCACCGATCAGAACAACATGTGTTCCCTGGTCAAGTTCTATAAAAACACCATGGGCGCCGGCATCAAGCCGATCTGCGGTGCCGACCTGTGGCTGTCGAACAAGGATCCGGACGGGCCATTGAGCCGGATCAGCCTGTTGGTGATGAACGCCAAGGGTTATCGCAATCTCACCGAGTTGATCTCGCGCGGCTTCATCGATGGTCAGCGCAACGGCATGATCATCATCGAGCGCGAATGGGTCGCTGAAGCCAACGAAGGCCTGATCATGCTGTCCGCCGCCAAGGAAGGCGAGATCGGCATGGCCATGATCAGTGGCAACCCGGACGAAGCCGAGACCCTGGCGCGCGAATGGATGGCGGTGTTCCCGGATCGTTTCTATCTGGAAATCCAGCGCACCAATCGTCCTAACGACGAAGAGCAACTGCACGGTGCCGTGGCCCTGGCCGACAAGCTCGGCGCGCCGCTGGTGGCGACCAACGATGTGCGCTTCATCAAGCAGGAAGACTTCGCTGCCCACGAAACCCGCGTGTGCATCGGTGAGGGCCGCGCCCTCGACGATCCGCGGCGTTCGAAGAATTACAGCGACCAGCAATACCTCAAAAGCGCCGAGGAAATGGCCGAGCTGTTCAGCGACATTCCCGACGCCATCGAAAACACCGTCGAGATCGCCAAGCGCTGCAACATCGAAGTGAAGCTGGGCACGCACTTCCTGCCCAACTTCCCGATCCCCGATGGCATGACCATCGACGAATATTTCCGCAAGGTGTCCTTCGAAGGTCTCGAAGAACGCCTCGCGGTGCTGCTGCCCAAGGACACCACCGAAGACTACGAAGCCAAGCGTCAGGTCTACGTCGATCGCTTGAATTTCGAGCTGGATATCATCATCCAGATGGGCTTCCCCGGTTACTTCCTGATCGTGATGGACTTTATCCAGTGGGCCAAGAACAACGGCGTGCCGGTCGGTCCTGGCCGGGGCTCGGGTGCCGGTTCGCTGGTGGCTTACGTGCAGAAGATCACTGACCTTGATCCGCTGGAATACGACCTGCTGTTCGAACGTTTCCTTAACCCGGAACGGGTCTCGATGCCCGACTTCGACGTCGACTTCTGCATGGACGGTCGTGACCGGGTGATCGACTACGTGGCCGAGAAGTACGGCCGCAACGCGGTGAGCCAGATCATCACCTTCGGTTCCATGGCCGCCAAGGCTGTGGTGCGCGACGTGGCGCGGGTGCAGGGCAAGTCCTACGGCCTCGCGGATCGCCTGTCGAAGATGATCCCGTTCGAAGTCGGCATGACCCTGGAAAAAGCCTACGAACAGGAAGAGATCCTGCGTGACTTCATCAAGGTCGATGAAGAAGCGGCGGAAATCTGGGAGATGGCGCGCAAGCTCGAGGGCGTGGTGCGGAACGTCGGCAAGCACGCCGGTGGTGTGGTGATCGCGCCGACCAAGCTGACCGACTTCTCGCCGATCTATTGCGACGAGGCCGGTGACGGTCTGGTAACCCAGTTCGACAAGGACGACGTGGAGGCCGCCGGTCTGGTGAAGTTCGACTTCCTCGGCCTGCGCACCCTGACGATCATCGACTGGGCGCTGAAAACCATCAACCGCGACCGCGCCAAGGTCGGCGAAGAGCCGCTGGACATCGCGTTTATCCCGCTGGACGACAAACCGACGTACAACCTGCTGCAGAAAGCCGAAACCACCGCGGTGTTCCAGCTTGAATCGCGCGGCATGAAAGAGCTGATCAAAAAGCTCAAGCCCGACTGCCTGGAAGACCTGATCGCACTGGTGGCGCTGTTCCGTCCGGGCCCGCTGCAGTCCGGCATGGTGGACGACTTCATCAACCGCAAGCACGGTCGCGCCGAACTGGCGTACCCGCACTCGGACTACCAGTACGAAGGCCTCAAGCCGGTATTGGCGCCGACGTACGGCATCATCCTGTACCAGGAACAGGTGATGCAGATCGCCCAAGTCATGGCCGGTTACACCCTCGGTGGTGCGGACATGCTGCGGCGAGCCATGGGCAAGAAAAAGCCCGAAGAAATGGCCAAGCAGCGCGGCGGCTTCATTGAAGGCTGCGCGACCAACAACATCGACGCCGACCTCGCCGGTAACATTTTCGACCTGGTGGAAAAATTCGCCGGTTACGGCTTCAACAAGTCCCACTCCGCCGCCTACGGCCTGGTGTCGTACCAGACTGCCTGGCTCAAGGCCCATTACCCGGCACCATTCATGGCCGCGGTACTCTCGGCGGATATGCACAACACCGACAAGGTCGTGACCTTGATCGAGGAAGTGCGCACCATGAAACTGCGCCTCGACGCGCCGGACGTGAACACTTCCGAGTTCAAGTTCACGGTGAACGACGACGGCCGCATTGTTTACGGCCTCGGCGCGATCAAGGGCGTCGGCGAAGGCCCGGTGGAAGCGATCACCGAGGCGCGTCAGGACGGCCCGTTCAAGGATCTGTTCGACTTCTGCGCCCGGGTCGACCTCAAACGCATCAACAAGCGCACGCTCGACGGTCTGATCCGCAGCGGCGCGCTGGATCGCCTCGGCCCGTACTTCCACGATGAGCAAAAGGCTTATCAGGCCAACATCGACCGCAACCGCGCGGTGCTGCTGGCGGCGATGGAGGAGGCGATCAAGGCCGCCGAACAGACTGCCCGCACCCACGACAGTGGTCATGCCGACCTGTTTGGCGGGCTGTTCGTCGAAGAAGATGCCGACGTCTACGCGACGCACCGCAAGGCCAAGGAACTGACCCTCAAGGAACGCCTCAAGGGTGAGAAAGACACCTTGGGCCTGTACCTGACCGGGCACCCGATCGACGAGTACGAGGGCGAGATTCGCCGTTTCGCCCGGCAGCGCATCATCGACCTGAAACCGGCCCGCGACACGCAAACCGTGGCCGGGATGATCATTGCCCTGCGGGTGATGAAGAACAAGAAGGGCGACAAGATGGGCTTCATCACCCTTGACGACCGCTCGGGGCGGATCGAAGCGTCGCTGTTTGCCGATGCGTTCCACTCCGCGCAGTCGCTGTTGCAGACCGACGCGATGGTGGTGGTTGAAGGCGAAGTCAGCAACGATGATTTCTCCGGCGGCCTGCGCCTGCGGGTCAAGCGGGTGATGAGCATGGAAGATGCGCGGACCAATCTGGCCGAAAGCCTGCGCCTGAAGTTGCACACTCAGGACTTGAAAGGCGATCAGCTACGCTGGTTGGGTGAACTGCTCAAGCGTCACCGCGGGGCATGCCCGATCACCATGGAGTACACCAGTCCCGATGCGAAGACCTTGCTGCAGTTTGGCGAGACCTGGCGAATCGACCCGGCGGATGCGTTGATTCAAGCCCTGCGTGACCAGTTCGGGCGAGACAACGTCTTCCTCCAATACCGTTGACCGGCAAGTGCCATGATTGCGCTTGCTCACAACCTGAATTTTTAATCTCGACCTCAGCGCGCCTGTCCCTTAAGGTAGGGCGCGAATAGACAACCGGCCGGCCCAAGCTCATTTGGGACACGACCCAAGACGGACGCCTATGAACCCGAATTTTCTAGATTTCGAACAGCCGATCGCCGACCTGCAAGCCAAGATCGAAGAGTTGCGCTTGGTCGGTAATGACAATTCGCTGAATATCGGCGATGAGATCTCCCGCCTGCAGGACAAGAGCCGCACGCTGACCGAAGACATCTTCGGCAAGCTGACCAGCTGGCAGATCGCACGCCTGGCGCGTCACCCGAAACGCCCGTACACCCTGGACTACATCGAGCACATCTTCACCGAGTTCGACGAACTGCACGGTGACCGTCACTTCTCCGACGACGCGGCCATTGTGGGCGGCGTGGCGCGTCTGGAAGACCAGCCGGTGATGATCATCGGCCACCAGAAGGGCCGCGAAGTGCGCGAGAAGGTACGCCGCAACTTCGGCATGCCGCGTCCGGAAGGCTACCGCAAGGCTTGCCGTCTGATGGAAATGGCCGAGCGCTTCAAGATGCCGATCCTGACCTTCATCGACACCCCGGGTGCCTACCCTGGTATTGACGCTGAAGAGCGTAACCAGAGCGAAGCGATTGCCTGGAACCTGCGCGTGATGTCGCGTCTGAAGACCCCGATCATCGCCACCGTCATCGGTGAAGGTGGTTCCGGCGGTGCCCTGGCGATCGGTGTCTGCGATCAGCTGAACATGCTGCAATATTCGACCTACGCGGTGATCTCGCCGGAAGGTTGCGCTTCGATTCTGTGGAAAACCGCCGAAAAAGCACCGGATGCCGCTGAAGCCATGGGCATCACCGCCGAGCGTCTGAAAGGCCTGGGCATCGTCGACAAGGTGATCGGCGAACCACTGGGCGGCGCCCACCGTGATCCGGCCGCTGCCGCTGCCTCGATCCGTGCCGAGCTGAGCTCGCAACTGGCGATGCTGAAGAAGTTCGACAACGACGCGCTGCTCAAGCGTCGTTACGATCGTCTGATGAGCTACGGTCTCTAAGTCGAAGCGCGATACCCATGTGGGAGCGAGCCTGCTCGCGAAAGCGGTATAACACTCGACGAATGAGTTGAATGTTAAACCGTCTTCGCGAGCAGGCTCGCTCCCACAGTTGTTTGGGGTGAAGAGAAAGGTATGGGTCAGTCCATGATTGATTTGCCCTCACAGCTTTTGCGCAACCTTGAGCCCTGGCGCAACGCCGCTCAGTGGCGCATCGCCTTCTCCGGTGGTCTGGATTCCACCGTCCTCCTGCATCTGCTTGCCCATCTCGCTAAACACCATTCCCTGCCAGCGCTCAGCGCCATCCATATCCATCACGGCCTTCAAGCTGCGGCCGATGCGTGGCCGGCGCATTGTCAGTCGGTCTGCGATGCGCTGGGTGTTCCTTTGCAAGTGATGCGGGTGACGGTGCAACCCGGTGCCAGTCTGGAGCGGGCGGCGCGGGAGGCGCGGTATGCGGTGTTCATGTCGCTGAACGAGGCGGGCGATGTGCTGCTGACTGGGCAGCATCGCGATGATCAGGCCGAAACCCTGCTGTTTCGCCTGATGCGCGGCGCCGGTGTTCGCGGTCTGTCGGCGATGCCGGCGCAGCGACCGTTGGGGCAGGGCACGTTGCTGCGGCCATTGCTCGACGTCACCCGTGCCGAACTTGAGGCTTACGCCCGCACGCACCAGTTGCGCTGGATCGAAGACCCGTCAAACGAAGATCGGCAGTTCTCCCGCAACTACCTGCGCCATCAGGTGCTGCCGTTGCTCACCGCGCGCTGGCCGCAGGCGCAGGCGAGCATGGCCCGCAGCGCGGCGCACCTGCGCGAGGCGCAAGGTTTGCTCGATGAGCTGGCGCAGCTCGATCTGGTGCAAGCCGCCACGCCGAGCGAGTTTTCATGGCTGGGCCTGCCGTCGCTGGAGCTGGCGCCGCTGACGAGTCTGTCCGCCGCTCGTCAGCGCAACGCAGTCAGCCACTGGCTCGAACCGCTGACCCGGTTGCCCGACACTGACCATTGGTCGGGTTGGGACGACCTGCGTGGTGCTGCCAACGATGCATCCCCGGTCTGGTGTCTGGCCGACGGTGAGCTGCATCGCAGCGCCGGCCGGGTATGGTGGTTGAGCGGAGGCTGGCTGCGAGCGCCAGCGGTCAGCGTCGAGTGGCATGACCCATCGACGCCGCTACGCCTGTCCAATAACGGCCTTGTCATGTTCAGCGGGCAGACTCCGGTCGGGCCATTGCGGATTGGCTATCGGCAGGGCGGCGAGGTGATGCACCTGGCGGAGCGCGGCCATCGCGATCTCAAGCGCCTGCTCAATGAACGCGCGGTGCCGGCCTTCGTCCGTGGCAGATTGCCGCTGCTGTTTCGCGACGCGCAATTGCTCGCCGTGGCGAACCTGCCGGGCCTTGACGGGCAGGAGCCGGACGGCTGGAAATTGCATTGGCAGCCAACAGACGAAGATCAAGGTTTGAGATGAAAGGGGCATTCCGGTAGACTACGCTCCCTTCTTGATACAACTTCTGTGGATTCGCCTGAATTGCAGGAGTTGCCGATTACCAAGCAGTCTTTGCTGGGCGATTCCAAAAAATGTGTAGCGAGCAACGTACCGGTGTTTCATCTGCCGGTCTGTCCCAACGCGGCGGTTTTTTTGAAAGGTGCACTGTGATTAATGCAGGTGATCGGGGGCTTCGGCCTTCCTTCGCTTTCCCCGGCGGCTCGTACCGCTTTAACGCAGACTTCTAGGGTTTTTCATGACGCGCTACATATTCGTCACGGGCGGTGTTGTTTCTTCATTGGGGAAAGGCATTGCCTCGGCTTCATTGGCGGCCATCCTGGAGGCGCGGGGGCTTAAGGTCACCATGCTTAAGCTGGATCCGTACATCAACGTCGACCCGGGCACCATGAGCCCGTTCCAGCACGGTGAAGTGTTCGTCACCCACGACGGCGCCGAGACCGACCTGGACCTGGGCCACTACGAGCGGTTCATCCGCACGACCATGACCCAGAACAACAACTTCACCACCGGCCGTGTCTACGAGCACGTGCTGCGCAAAGAGCGCCGTGGTGACTACCTGGGTGCAACCATCCAGGTGATTCCGCACATCACCGACGAAATCAAGCGTCGCATCATCAAGGGTGCCGGCGA
The DNA here is from genome assembly GCF_000282275.2 of Pseudomonas sp. GM30. Classification (NCBI taxonomy): domain Bacteria; kingdom Pseudomonadati; phylum Pseudomonadota; class Gammaproteobacteria; order Pseudomonadales; family Pseudomonadaceae; genus Pseudomonas; species Pseudomonas sp. GM30. The sequence continues at coordinate 46,443 of NZ_AKJP02000001.1, forward strand.
TGCCGACGTGGCCCTGGTGGAAATCGGCGGTACCGTTGGCGATATCGAATCGCAACCGTTCCTCGAAGCCATCCGTCAACTGCGTGTGGAAGTCGGTTCCAAGCGCGCGATGCTGATGCACCTGACGCTGGTTCCGTATATCGCCACTGCCGGCGAAACCAAGACCAAGCCAACCCAGCACTCGGTCAAAGAGCTGCGTTCGATCGGCCTGCAGCCAGACGTGCTGATCTGCCGCTCCGACCATCCGGTGGATGTGTCGTCGCGTCGCAAGATCGCGCTGTTCACCAACGTTGAAGAACGTGCGGTGATCTCCCTGGAAGACGTCGACACCATCTACAAGATCCCGGCCGTGCTGCACGCCCAGGGTCTGGACGATTTCGTCGTCGAGCGTTTCGGCCTGCAATGCAATGGCGCCGACTTGTCCGAATGGGAAAAGGTCGTTGATGCCAAGCTCAATCCAGAGCACGAAGTGACCATCGCGATGGTCGGCAAGTACATGGAACTGCTGGACGCCTACAAGTCGCTGATCGAAGCGATGAGTCACGCCGGCATCACCAACCGTACCAAGGTCAACCTGCGTTACATCGATTCCGAAGACATCGAGAACCAGGGCACTGCGCTGCTCGAAGGTGTCGACGCGATCCTCGTACCGGGCGGCTTCGGTCTGCGTGGCGTCGAAGGCAAGATCACTGCCGTTCAGTACGCTCGTGAAAACAAGGTTCCGTACCTGGGCATCTGCCTGGGCATGCAAGTGGCGGTTATCGAGTTCGCCCGTAACGTGCTGGGCTGGAAAGACGCCAACTCCACCGAGTTCGATCGCGCCAGCGGCCATCCGGTCGTGGGTCTGATCACCGAGTGGGAAGACGCCACCGGCGCGGTTGAAGTGCGCACCGAAGCGTCCGATCTGGGCGGCACCATGCGCCTCGGCGCTCAGGAATGCCTGCTCGAAGCCGGCTCCAAGGTGCACGATTGCTACGGCAAGGACGTGATCGTTGAACGTCACCGTCACCGCTACGAAGTGAACAACAACCTGCTGCCACAAATCATCGAAGCCGGCCTGAAAATCTCCGGTCGCTCCGCTGACGCCGCGCTGGTTGAAGTGGTCGAAGCACCGGATCATCCATGGTTCGTCGCTTGCCAGTTCCACCCGGAGTTCACCTCGACGCCACGTGACGGTCACCCGCTGTTCAGCGGTTTCGTAAAAGCTGCGTTGGCTCAACACCAGAAGAAGGCGTAACCCGATGGCACAGAAGATCATCCGCGTCGGCGACATCGAGATTGCCAACGACAAACCCATGGTGCTGTTCGGCGGCATGAACGTGCTGGAAAGCCGTGACATGGCCATGCAGGTTTGCGAAGAGTACGTGAAGGTCACCGAGAAACTCGGCATTCCTTACGTGTTCAAGGCCAGCTTCGACAAGGCCAACCGGTCTTCTGTGACCTCGTATCGCGGCCCTGGCCTGGAAGAAGGCATGCGCATCTTCCAGGACATCAAACAAGCCTTCGGCGTGCCGATCATCACCGACGTCCACGAGCCGGATCAGGCCGCGGTCGTCGCTGAAGTCTGCGACATCATTCAGCTGCCGGCCTTCCTGTCGCGCCAGACCGATCTGGTCGTGGCGATGGCCAAGACCAACGCTGTGATCAACATCAAGAAAGCCCAGTTCCTCGCGCCTCAGGAAATGAAACACATCCTGAACAAGTGCGTGGAAGCGGGTAACGATCAATTGATCCTCTGCGAGCGTGGTTCGAGCTTCGGCTACAACAACCTTGTGGTCGACATGCTCGGCTTCGGCATCATGAAGCAGTTCGAGTACCCGGTATTCTTCGACGTGACCCACGCGCTGCAAATGCCTGGCGGTCGTGCCGACTCCGCCGGCGGTCGCCGTGCGCAGGTTCTGGATCTGGCCAAGGCGGGCATGAGCCAGGCGCTGGCCGGTCTGTTCCTCGAAGCGCATCCGGATCCGGACAACGCCAAATGCGACGGCCCTTGCGCCTTGCGTCTGGACAAACTGGAGCCATTCCTGGCCCAGCTCAAAGCCCTGGACGAACTGGTGAAGAGTTTTCCGACGGTAGAAACCGCGTAAACCTCAATTCTCCGGTAAAGTACCGCACGATTTGTCGCACATGCCCTCGGGCATGTGCGTTGTCGTCTGCAAGCTGCCCGCTGCACCCCACTTGCCGACGGTCAAAAGATTTCCTCTAGCTGCGTCGTTTTCGTCAACTTTGGAGTGTTTACAACAATGGCAAAAATCGTCGACATCAAAGGTCGTGAAGTTCTCGACTCCCGTGGCAATCCCACCGTGGAAGCGGACGTGCTTCTCGACAACGGCATCATCGGCAGCGCCTGCGCGCCGTCCGGTGCATCCACTGGCTCGCGTGAAGCGCTCGAGCTGCGTGATGGCGACAAGAGCCGTTATCTGGGCAAAGGTGTGCTCAAGGCGGTAGCCAACATCAACGGTCCGATCCGCGATCTGCTGCTGGGCACTGACCCAAGCGACCAGAAAGCCCTCGACCACGCGATGATCAAGCTCGACGGTACTGAAAACAAGGCTACCCTGGGCGCCAACGCCATCCTCGCCGTGTCCCTGGCTGCGGCCAAGGCAGCTGCACAGGATCAGGATCTGCCGCTGTACGCCCACATCGCCAACCTGAACGGCACTCCGGGTGTGTACTCGATGCCGGTGCCGATGATGAACATCATCAACGGTGGCGAGCACGCCGATAACAACGTCGACATCCAGGAATTCATGGTGCAGCCGGTTGGCGCCAAGACCTTCTCGGAAGGTCTGCGCATGGGCACCGAGATTTTCCATCACCTCAAAGCTGTGCTGAAGGCTCGTGGCCTGAGCACTGCCGTTGGCGACGAAGGCGGTTTCGCACCGAATCTGGCGTCCAACGAAGACGCGTTGAAAGTCATCTCCGAAGCCGTGGCCAACGCCGGTTACAAGCTGGGCACCGACGTGACCCTGGCCCTGGACTGCGCAGCCAGCGAGTTCTTCGAAGACGGCAAGTACAACCTGTCCGGCGAAGGCCAGGTGTTCACCGCTGAAGGTTTCGCCGATTATCTGAAAGGCCTGACCGAACGTTATCCGATCATCTCGATCGAAGACGGTCTGGACGAGTCCGACTGGGCTGGCTGGAAGATCCTCACCGACAAGATCGGCGAGAAGACCCAACTGGTCGGCGACGACCTGTTCGTGACCAACACCAAGATCCTGAAAGAAGGCATCGATAAAAAGATCGCCAACTCGATCCTGATCAAGTTCAACCAGATCGGCACCCTGACCGAAACCCTGGAAGCCATCCAGATGGCCAAGGCTGCCGGTTACACCGCGGTGATCTCGCACCGTTCGGGCGAAACCGAAGATTCGACCATCGCCGACCTGGCTGTGGGCACTTCGGCTGGCCAGATCAAGACCGGTTCGCTGTGCCGTTCCGACCGCGTTTCCAAGTACAACCAACTGCTGCGTATCGAAGAGCAGTTGAATGGCAAGGCCAAGTACAACGGTCGCAGCGAGTTTCGCGGCTGAGCAGTAAATGATAGAAAGACACCGGATTGTGTCGGAAAAGTCGTGACAGCGATGGATTTGCCACTAATCTGATGCCTTATATGCACAAGCCTGGATCTTCCAGGCTTCGTGCTATCAGACGTTTCAAAGTTTTCGCGTGGCTGTCTTTTTTCACTGGATACCTGATATTCGATGCGCAGTCCTTACTGGTTGTTTCTCGTTTTGCTCTTGCTGCTGGCCGGTCTGCAGTACCGCCTGTGGGTGGGCAATGGCAGTCTGGCGCAGGTCGCCGAGCTGAAGCAGCAGATTGCTGATCAGCACGCCGAGAACGAAGGCCTGCTGGAGCGCAATCGGGTGATGGACGCTGAAGTCAGCGAATTGAAGAAAGGCATGGAGACTGTTGAAGAGCGGGCTCGCCATGAGCTGGGCATGGTCAAGGACGGTGAAACCCTTTACCAGCTCGCGCAATGATCGATTCCCTGCCGGCCTTTTGGGCCGTGATTCCTGCCGCGGGCGTCGGTGCCCGAATGGCCGCGGACCGTCCCAAGCAATACCTGCAACTGGGCGGGCGCACAATTCTCGAACACAGCCTCGGCTGTTTCCTTGATCACCCACGCCTCAAAGGGCTGGTGGTCAGTCTTGCTGTTGATGATCCTTACTGGCCGAACCTGGCCTGCGCCAGCGACTTGCGGATTCAGCGCGTCGAGGGCGGCGCGGAGCGTTCCGGGTCGGTGCTCAATGCCTTGCTGCATCTACACGCGCAAGGTGCCGACGATGAGGACTGGGTGCTGGTGCACGATGCGGCCCGGCCTAACCTGAGTCGCGATGATCTCGACAAGTTGCTGGCGGAACTGGCGGATGACCCGGTAGGCGGCTTGCTGGCAGTGCCGGCCCGCGACACACTCAAACGGGTCGACAAGCAGGGTCGGGTGCTCGAAACCGTGGATCGCAGCGTGATCTGGCAAGCTTATACGCCGCAGATGTTCCGCCTCGGTGCGCTGCACCGTGCCTTGGCGGACAGTCTGGTGGCAGATGCCGTGATTACCGATGAAGCCTCGGCGATGGAGTGGGCCGGTCTGGCGCCGCGCCTGATCGAAGGGCGCGCGGACAACCTCAAGGTCACCCGGCCGGAGGATCTGGAGTGGTTGCGTCAGCGTTGGGCTAACCGTCGCTGAGTGCTGTATTGCCTGTTCTGCCGCCTTCGCGAGCAAGCTCGCTCCCACATTTGATTCGCGCCTGACACCCAATCTGCATCCGCTGCAGATCCCCTGTGGGAGCGAGCTTGCTCGCGAAGGCGATAGTTCAGGCAATCCATCTCTCAGCCCCGATACTCCGGCCGCTCGGCCAATCCTTCCTTCAAAAAATCCACCAGCTTGCGCACCTTCGGCGACAGATGCCGCTGCTGCGGATACAACGCCCACACCGCCGTATTCGGCGGCTGATGCGCCTCCAGCAGCGAAATCAGCGCACCACTGTGCAAATGCTCCAGCACGTAATAGTCCGGCAACTGACACAGGCCGACCCCTTGTAGCGCCGCATCCAGCACTGCTTGCCCACTGTTGCAGCGCCAGTTTCCCTGCACGCGCTGGGAAAATTCCCGGCCGTTCTGTTCCAGTTGCCACAGATCCGAACTGCCGATCAGGCAATTGTGCCGGCTCAGTTCCGACAAGCTGTGTGGGCGGCCATACCGTTCCACGTAGGAAGGAGACGCGCACAAGTACATCCGACGCGGCGCCAGGCGGGTGGCGACCAATCGAGAATCCTGCAATCGGCCCAGACGGATCGCCAGATCCAGTCCCTCATGCACCAGATCGAGTTGGCGGTTACTCAGCTCGATATCAACGCGCAGTTGCGGGTATTGCCCCATGAACCGCGTCACCAGCGGCACGATAAACCGCTCGCCATAGGCCACGGCGCAGGTCATGCGCAGCATGCCTTTCGGTTCGCTGGTCAGGTCGCCGACCGCGCGCAAAGCTTCTTCGCGACCGTCCTGCAGGCGCTGGCAATGCTGCAGAAAGGTCTGACCGGCTTCGGTCAGGGTCACACGACGGGTGCTGCGGTAGAGCAGGCGCGTCTGTAATCGATCCTCCAGCCGTACGATTTGTCGACTGATGTGTGAGGAAGAAACGCCAAGGCGTTCGGCCGCAGCGGTGAATTGGCTGCATTCGGCGACGGCGACGAACTCATCAATACCTTCCCAGCGGTTTTCGGACATTTGATTATCCCTGTACAGCAATAATATTTTGCATTTGTCCGGATTATTAATCAGTTGGCGCTGAACTACACTGCCGGTCTGGTTTTTTATTCATTGGATTCACTGGAGAGTCAGCATGATCAAGTCGCGCGCCGCCGTTGCCTTCGAGGCCAAGAAGCCGCTGGAAATCGTAGAAGTCGATGTGGCCATGCCCAAGGCCGGTGAAGTGTTGCTGCGCGTGGTGGCTTCCGGGGTTTGCCACACCGATGCCTACACCCTGTCCGGTGCGGATCCGGAAGGCATCTTCCCGTCGATCCTTGGCCACGAAGGTGGCGCGATTGTCGAAGCCATCGGCGAGGGCGTCACCTCGGTCGCCGTCGGTGACCACGTGATTCCTCTGTACACCCCGGAATGCGGCCAGTGCAAATTCTGCAAGTCGGGCAAGACCAACCTGTGCCAGGCGATTCGCGCTACTCAGGGCAAAGGCCTGATGCCGGACGGCACTTCGCGCTTTTCTTACAAGGGCGAGACGATTTTCCACTACATGGGTACGTCGACCTTCTCCGAGTACACCGTGCTGCCAGAAATCTCCGTAGCGAAAATCGCCAAGGATGCGCCGCTGGAAAAGGTCTGCCTGCTCGGTTGCGGCGTGACCACCGGGATCGGTGCGGTGATCAACACCGCCAAGGTCAAACCCGGTGACACCGTGGCGATCTTCGGTCTGGGTGGCATCGGTCTCTCGGCAGTCATCGGTGCAGTGAAAGCCAAGGCTTCGCGAATCATTGCCATCGACATCAACCCGGCCAAGTTCGAGATCGCCAAGCAACTGGGCGCCACCGATTGCGTGAACCCGAAAGACTTTGATCGTCCGATCCAGGAAGTCATCGTCGACATGACTGACGGCGGTGTCGACTTCTCCTTCGAATGCATCGGCAACGTGCAATTGATGCGCGCTGCGCTGGAATGCTGCCACAAGGGCTGGGGCGAATCCGTGATCATCGGCGTGGCCGGTGCCGGCCAGGAAATCGCCACCCGTCCGTTCCAGTTGGTGACCGGGCGCGTCTGGCGTGGTTCGGCGTTCGGCGGCGTGCGTGGCCGTACCGAGCTGCCAAGCTACGTCGACATGGCGCAAAGCGGCGAGATCCCGTTGGATACCTTCATCACCCACACCATGGGTCTGGAAGATATCAACAAGGCCTTCGACCTGATGCACGAAGGCAAGAGCATCCGTACCGTCATTCATTTCTGATCAATCGCGATGCCACGGCGACAGACGTTGAAAGGTTGTCGCCGGGGCCGCGTAGGAGTCTTTACATGAGTCTGGAAAATATCTCCTGTCAGAAAAGTTTCGGCGGCTGGCACAAGCGCTATCGCCACCGTTCCGACGTGCTCGGCTGCGACATGGTGTTTGCCGTGTACCTGCCGCCGCAAGCGGAGCAGGGTGGCAAGCTGCCGGTGCTGTACTGGCTGTCCGGTCTGACCTGTACCGACGAGAACTTCATGCAGAAGGCCGGGGCGATGCGCATGGCCGCCGAACTCGGTCTGATCATCGTCGCGCCGGACACCAGTCCGCGCGGCCCGGATGTGCCGGGTGATCCAGATGGCGCCTGGGATTTCGGTCTCGGTGCCGGGTTCTACCTCAATGCCACTCAGGAACCTTGGTCGCGCCACTATCGGATGCATGACTATGTCGTGCAGGAATTGCCTGCACTGGTTGAAGCGCATTTCCCGGCGTCGGACAAACGCAGTATCAGCGGCCATTCCATGGGCGGTCACGGTGCGCTGATCTGTGCGCTGCGCAATCCGGGGCGTTACCGGTCGGTGTCAGCGTTTTCGCCGATCAACAATCCAATGGATTGCCCGTGGGGGCAGAAAGCGTTCTCCCGATACCTGGGCGAAGATCGCTCCAAGTGGAAAGAATGGGATGCCTGCGCGCTGATCGCGGAAGCCGACGAGAAACTGCCGTTGCTGGTCGATCAGGGGGATCGCGATGACTTCCTCGCCACGCAGCTCAAACCCGAAGCCCTGCAACAAGCGGCAAAACAAGCGGGTCATCCGCTGACGCTGCGCCTGCAACCGGGCTACGACCACAGCTATTTCTTCATCTCAAGCTTCATTGACGACCACTTGCAGCATCACGCACAAGCCCTGCGCGGTTAATGCAGGTAGAATCACGCCCTGACAAAAATCGGGGCGTTTTTTTATGCGTATTGGCCACGGCTACGATGTTCACCGTTTCGCTGAAGGCGATTTCATTACTCTGGGCGGCGTGCGCATTGCACACAGCTTCGGGCTGCTCGCTCATTCCGACGGTGACGTCCTGCTGCACGCCTTGAGCGATGCCTTGCTCGGCGCGGCTGCGCTGGGCGATATCGGCAAGCACTTTCCGGACACCGACCCGCAATTCAAGGGTGCCGACAGCCGTGTCCTGCTGCGGCATGTGGTCGCGCTGATCCACGCCAAGGGTTGGAAAGTCGGCAACGTCGACAACACCATCGTCGCTCAGGCACCGAAAATGGCCCCGCATATCGAAGCGATGCGCGCGTTGATCGCCGCCGATCTGCAAGTTGAACTGGATCAAGTGAACGTGAAAGCTACTACCACCGAAAAGCTCGGCTTTGTCGGTCGCGAAGAAGGCATCGCCGTGCATTCCGTTGCCTTGTTGCTGCGCGCATGAACGAACTGCAATTGCTTGGCCCGCGGGCCTATGGCGAACCACTCGGCACTGCGGTTCTGAAAGCCATCGCCGAAGATTTTCAGGTCGATGAAGTGCTCGACATCCCGTTCAGCGGCGATGGTGAGCACCTGTGGATCTGGGTGGAAAAACGTGGCCTGAACACCGAAGAAGCAGCGCGCCGAATTGCCAAGGCCGCCGGCGTGCCGTTGCGCACCGTCAGTTATGCCGGGCTCAAGGATCGTCAGGCGTTGACCCGTCAGTGGTTCAGCGTGCAACTGCCGGGCAAGGCTGATCCGGATCTGTCGGCGGCGGAAAACGACACGCTGAAGATCCTTAAAACCACGCGGCACAAGCGCAAGCTGCAACGCGGCGCGCATTCGGCGAACGGCTTCACCTTGCGCCTGACCCAGTTTGCCGGCGACAAGGATGCGATCGAGCAGCGTCTGCAACTGATCGCCAGGCAAGGCATTCCCAATTATTTCGGCGCCCAGCGCTTCGGCCATGACGGCGGCAACGTCGTTGATGCGCGTACCTGGGCGGCGCGCAAGGCATTGCCCGAGCAGCGCAATGTGCGTTCGCGGCTGCTGTCGACGGCGCGCAGTTTTCTGTTCAATCAGGTACTGGCCGCCCGGGTGGCCGATGGCACTTGGCAGCAGGCACAGGTCGGCGACCTGTTGGCGTTTACCGACAGCCGCAGTTTCTTCCCGGCCGGGGTTGCCGAATGCAGCGATCCGCGCCTGGCGATTCTCGACCTGCACCCGACCGGTCCGCAGTGGGGCGAAGGTGACTCACCGGCCGCCGGCGCTGTCCATGATCTGGAGCAGGGGATTGCCGAGCGTGAGGCGGATCTGCGCGATTGGTTGATCAATGCCGGAATGAGCCACGAACGTCGCATCCTGCGGCTGCCCATTGGCGGGTTGTCGTGGCATTATCCCCAGCCTGACATTCTGCAACTGGAATTCGTCCTCCCGGCCGGATGCTTCGCCACCGTATTGGTGCGCGAACTCGTTGATCTGGTGCCGGTGGGGCAGACGGACAGCCCATGCGTATTCTGATTTCTAACGACGATGGGGTAACCGCACCCGGTCTCGCCGCGCTTTATGCTGCGCTGGCGGATTACACCGAGTGCGTGGTTATCGCCCCGGAGCAGGACAAAAGCGGCGCCAGCAGTTCGCTGACGCTCGACCGTCCGTTGCACCCGCAATACCTGGCAAACGGTTTCATCAGCCTCAACGGCACACCGACCGACTGCGTGCACCTGGGCCTCAACGGCCTGCTGGAGCGCGAGCCGGACATGGTGGTTTCCGGAGTTAACCTCGGCGCCAATCTGGGCGATGACGTGCTGTATTCCGGGACTGTGGCGGCAGCCCTTGAAGGGCGTTTTCTCGAGCGCCCTTCGTTTGCGTTCTCGCTGTGCTCACGACAGGTGGACAACCTGGCGACAGCCGCACATTTCGCGCGCAAACTGGTCGAGGCCCACGCCGGGCTGGACCTGCCGCCGCGCACGGTGCTGAACGTGAACATCCCCAATCTGCCGATCGACCATATTCGTGGCATTCAACTGACCCGTCTGGGCCATCGCGCCCGGGCCGCGGCGCCGATGAAAGTAGTCGACCCGCGTGGCAAGGCCGGCTACTGGATTGCCGCTGCCGGCGACGCCGAAGATGGCGGCCCGGGCACTGACTTTCATGCGGTGATGCAGGGGTATGTGTCGATCACGCCGTTGCAGCTCGATCGCACTTTCAATGATGCCTTCAGAAGTCTCGACGGCTGGCTGGAGGAACTGCGCTGATGGCTCGTGAACACGAAGACAGACTGCGCAGCGGCATCGGCATGACGTCGCAGCGCACCCGTGAACGTCTGATCCAGCGTCTGTATGAAGAAGGCCTGTCCAACGCCAAGGTGCTGGAAGTGATCCGCCGTACGCCGCGTCATCTGTTTGTCGATGAAGCGCTGGCGCATCGTGCCTACGAAGACACCGCACTGCCGATCGGCCACAACCAGACCATCTCCCAGCCTTATATGGTGGCGCGCATGAGCGAGCTGCTGCTGGAGGCGGGGCCGCTGGACAAGGTGCTGGAGATCGGTACCGGTTCGGGCTATCAGACGGCCGTGCTGTCGCAACTGGTCGAGCGGGTATTTTCGGTCGAGCGCATCAAGGTTCTGCAGGATCGGGCCAAAGAGCGACTGGTCGAGCTCAACCTGCGCAACGTGGTGTTCCGCTGGGGCGATGGCTGGGAAGGCTGGCCGGCGCTGGCGCCGTACAACGGCATCATCGTCACCGCGGTCGCGACCGACGTGCCACAGGCCTTGCTCGATCAACTGGCCCCTGGTGGGCGGATGGTGATTCCGGTCGGTTCGGGGGAAGTGCAGCAACTGATGCTGATCGTGCGTGAAGAACACGGCTTTTCCCGTCACGTTCTGGGGGCGGTGCGCTTCGTGCCATTGCTCAATGGCCCGCTGGCCTGAGCATTTATTTGCGGGCGCTGAATTCCTTGCGCTGGCCTGTGTCTTACACCGGCAGCGATGGTTTAAACGCTACGAACTGTCCACGGGCAAACGTGTGCGTGAAGCGTTTTCGCATCTTTAACGGTAAAGCCTGTTCGGCCCGTTATACTTGCGACACTACTTGCCGCGATTCGGCATTCCACATATTTCAGCCACCACAAAGGGAGCGGCGGGTGAGTCTCACAGTCATTGCGCAGCGTATGGGTAACACGAGCTTTCAGCGCCTGGTGACTGGCCTTGTATTGAGCACCTTGCTGGTCGGTTGCTCCAGCACCAAATCGAGCAATGTGCGCGTGCTCGATCGCAACAGCGCGGCGGCCCAGCGGCCTGCCGTCACGACCGGGCAGTATGTAGTCCGTCCGGGCGATACGCTGTTTTCCATCGCTTTTCGCTACGGCTGGGACTACAAAGCCCTCGCGGCCCGGAACAACATTCCTACGCCGTATACGATCCACCCGGGTCAGACAATTCGCTTTGACGGTCGTACCGGTTCAACGCCGACGGCCGTGGTGAGCAACAGCAGTTCCGCGCCATCATCGTCGAGCAAAACCACGGTAATCCGACGCCAGGCGAATGGCACGACGACCACCACGGTGACCGGCTCCGGGGCCGCTGCTGCGGGGGCTGCACCGTCCGTCGCGAACAAATCGGCCCCGGCGCCGATGCCTCCACCAGGCCCGGCCCCGACCGGCTGGGGATGGCCATCTAATGGCATTCTGATTGGAAAATTCTCTTCAAACGGTAGTTTGAATAAAGGAATTGATATCGCCGGAGATTTGGGACAGCCTGTTTTAGCTGCGTCTGATGGGACGGTGGTTTACGCCGGGAGTGGCTTAAGGGGCTACGGCGAATTAGTCATCATCAAACACAGCGAAACCTACGTCAGTGCCTACGGACACAACCGCAGGCTGTTGGTACGGGAGGGGCAGCAGGTCAAGGTCGGACAGACAATTGCCGAAATGGGGTCAACGGGTACAGACCGGGTGAAACTGCATTTTGAGATTCGCCGCCAAGGTAAACCTGTAGATCCGCTGCAGTTCCTGCCCAAACGTTGATTTGAGGCCAGCCTGTTCCGTCGCGTAGAGGGGACAGGCTCCAGCGCTGCCAAGGATAAAGGCGTCGCTTGAGCTTGGGGTCGAACTCACCAAAGGACTATAACAATGGCTCTCAGTAAAGAAGTGCCGGAGTTTGACATCGACGATGAGGTTCTCCTTATGGAGGCCGGCATCGATTCGGAATCTTCGATGTCGAATGATGAAGGGGCTGCTCCACCTTCCGTTCGTTCCAAATCCAGACAATCCGCTTCACTTAAACAACACAAGTACATCGACTACACTCGGGCACTCGATGCCACGCAGTTGTATCTCAACGAAATCGGCTTTTCCCCATTGCTCTCCCCGGAGGAAGAAGTTCATTTTGCGCGTCTGTCGCAAAGTGGCGACCCTGCCGGGCGCAAGCGCATGATTGAAAGTAACCTGCGGCTGGTCGTGAAGATCGCCCGGCGCTACGTCAATCGGGGGCTGTCGCTGCTGGATCTGATCGAAGAGGGCAACCTCGGATTGATCCGCGCGGTGGAAAAGTTCGATCCCGAGCGCGGCTTCCGCTTCTCGACCTACGCGACCTGGTGGATTCGTCAGACCATCGAGCGCGCGATCATGAATCAGACCCGGACCATCCGGCTGCCGATCCATGTGGTCAAGGAGCTCAACGTGTACCTGCGGGCGGCACGGGAGCTGACGCAAAAGCTCGATCACGAACCTTCACCCGAAGAAATCGCCAACCTGCTGGAAAAACCGGTGGGCGAGGTCAAGCGCATGCTCGGCCTGAACGAGCGGGTTTCTTCGGTCGACGTCTCGCTGGGTCCGGATTCGGATAAAACCCTGCTGGACACTTTGACGGATGACCGTCCGACCGATCCATGCGAACTGCTGCAGGACGACGATCTGTCGCAGAGCATCGATCAATGGCTCTCGGAACTGACCGACAAGCAGCGCGAGGTGGTCGTACGCCGCTTCGGCCTGCGCGGCCATGAGAGCAGCACGCTGGAAGATGTAGGCCTGGAGATCGGCCTGACCCGGGAACGGGTGCGGCAGATCCAGGTGGAGGGCCTCAAGCGCCTTCGTGAAATCCTCGAGAAGAATGGCCTGTCGAGCGAGTCGCTGTTTCAGTAAGCGCCTCACACGCCTGCCGCAAGAAGCCCCGACTGGTTCGGGGCTTTTTATTGCCCGGATGCTGTCTGTGGCGAGGGAGCTTGCTCCCGCCGGGTTGCGCAGCAACCCCAAGATTCATGAGCGCTGCGCACTCAAGCGGGAGCAAGCTCCCTCGTCACTACGTTCATTGCCGGACAAATGGTCAGCAATTCCATCGTTTGTAGTCTCGCGATGTAAGCCTTGGCTTACTCTTTCGTAAGCGTTCCCTATTTTCGCAGGACGGTAGACGTCGACTGCTGCCGAGAGTCGAATTTAACCAATTGATTTATATGCTTATTTTTTAATATGAAGTGCTTATTACAGCGACTTTCCCCCTGCGGGGCCGATTGCTCTCGGCGGGGAACTCTTTAGTATCAGCACTGTGTCGACGGACAGACACGCCCTTCAAGGATGAGGGGAAAGGACATCGCAGGATGCGATTCATCAGGACGATGAAAAGGAATACAGGGAATAGGGAAAAAATGTGGGCGGGTCAAACCGCCCCTTTTTTTGCCTGTAGGAAAGTCAAACCCGAAAAAGCAAAAAGGCCCGCAAGGGGCCTTTTGGTAACGAGCGACAGATCAGCGTTCGAGGTCTTTGATCTTGCCTTTGACGCCATCCCACTCTTCGGCATCCGGCAGCGATTCTTTCTTCTCGGTGATGTTTGGCCAGATTTCAGCCAACTCAACGTTCAGTTGAATGAACTCCTGCATCTCTTCCGGAACTTCATCCTCGGAGAAAATCGCGACGGCCGGGCATTCCGGTTCGCACAGGGCGCAGTCGATGCACTCATCCGGGTGAATCACCAGGAAGTTCGGGCCTTCGTAAAAGCAGTCCACCGGACAGACTTCTACGCAGTCGGTGTACTTGCACTTGATGCAGTTGTCGGTGACGACGAAGGTCATTTCTAATTTTCTCCTCAGGCGGCGGCAGCGTAGCCCCTTCACGGTTGGGGTCGCCAGGTTCGGGAGCGATGTCTGCCAGCCAGGCTATTAGCCAGCAGCATCCCAAACCGCGCGAGATTCTAACAGCTTGAAGCCGTTTGCGTTATATCCGGTTCTTTGCTGCTTAGATCCGGTTCTTAAGTGCATATAACAATTCGAGCGCTCGACGCGGGGTCAGGTCATCGAGATCCACTTTGGCCAACTCATCGAGCACCGGATGCGGCAGGCTGGCGAACATGTCACTTTGCTGCGGGGCCGCCGGTTTGCCTTTGACGGCAGGCTTGGGCGCTTCATGCGGCAAAGCGGTGTCTTCCAGTCGGCTCAGGTGCTCGCGGGCACGCACGATCACTTCACTCGGCACGCCGGCCAGTTGCGCCACCGCCAGGCCGTAGCTCTGGCTGGCAGGCCCTGGCAACACATGGTGCAGGAACACGATGCGCTCGTTGTGCTCGGTGGCATTCAGATGCACGTTAGCCACCAAAGGTTCGGCTTCAGGCAGCACGGTCAGTTCGAAGTAGTGCGTGGCAAATAGAGTATAGGCACGCAGATGCGCCAGACGCTCGGCGGCCGCCCATGCCAGCGACAGACCGTCGAAGGTGCTGGTGCCGCGACCGACTTCGTCCATCAGCACCAGGCTGCGTTCGGTGGCATTGTGCAGGATGTTGGCGGTTTCGCTCATCTCCACCATGAAGGTCGAACGGCCGCCGGCCAGGTCATCGCTGGAGCCGATCCGGGTGAAGATCCGGTCCACCAGCGACAGTTCGCAACTGGCCGCCGGCACGAAGCTGCCAATGTGCGCCAACAGCACGATCAATGCGGTCTGGCGCATGTAGGTGGATTTACCGCCCATGTTCGGGCCGGTGATCACCAGCATCCGGGTGTTGTCATCCAGGCTCAGGTCGTTGGCCACGAACGGCGTGGTCAGCACTTGTTCGACCACCGGGTGACGACCCTGGGTGATGCGCATGCACGGCTCGCTGACGAAGCGCGGGCAGTTCAGGTCGAGGTTCAACGCACGTTCGGCGAGGTTGCTCAGCACGTCCAGTTCGGCCAGCGCGCCGGCAGTGTCCTGCAGCGGTGGCAGTTGGCTGATCAGATCTTCCAGCAGCGCCTCGTAGAGCATTTTCTCGCGGGCGAGGGCACGGCTCTTGGCCGACAGCGCCTTGTCTTCGAATTCTTTCAGCTCGGGCGTGATGAAACGCTCGGCGCCCTTGAGCGTCTGGCGACGGATGTAGTCTGCCGGAGCCGATTCCGCCTGCTTGCTCGGCAGTTCGATGAAGTAGCCGTGAATACGGTTATAGCCAACTTTCAGGTTGGCCAGGCCGGTGCGGGCCTTTTCCCGGGCTTCCAGATCAATCAGGAACTGGCCGGCGTTTTCGCTCAGCGATTGCAGCTCGTCGAGTTCGCTGTCGTAACCGGTTTTCAACACGCCGCCGTCGCGGATCACCGCTGGCGGGTTGTCGATGATGGCTTTTTCCAGCAGCGCCGCCAGTTCAGGGTAGGTGCTGGTGGTGGTTGCCAGGCGTTGCAGGTGCGGCGCTTCTAGATCGGTCATCGCCACTTGCAGTTGCGGCAGGGCACCGAGAGCATCGCGCAGGCGGGCGAGGTCACGGGGGCGCGCATTGCGCAGGCCGATCCGCGCCAGAATCCGCTCGATGTCGCCGATTTCCTTGAGCTGTGGTTGCAGCTTTTCAAAACGGTAGCCGTCGAGCAGGCAAGTGATCGACGTCTGCCGCGCCAGCAGCACGGTCAGATCGCGCAGCGGACGGTTCAGCCAACGGGTCAGCAAACGGCTGCCCATCGCGGTCTGGCAACGATCGACCACCGATTGCAGGGTGTTGTCGCGACCGCCGGCCAAGTTGGTATCGAGTTCCAGGTTGCGACGGCTCGCACCGTCGAGCACCACGGTGTCGTCCAGGCGCTCATGACGCAGGCTGCGCAGATGGGGCAGGGCGGTGCGCTGGGTTTCCTTGGCATAGGCCAGCAGGCAACCGGCGGCACCGATGGCCAGGGTCAGGGTTTCACAACCGAAGCCTTTCAGGTCTTGCGTGGAGAACTGCTGGCAGAGGCTCTTCAGCGCCGAGTCACGCTCGAAATCCCACGGCGCGCGGCGACGCACACCACGGCGTTTTTCCGCCGGCAGGTCTTTCGGCCAATCGTCCGGGATCAGCAGTTCCACCGGGTTGACCCGCTCCAGTTCCGCCAGCAGGTTCTCCCAGCCCTTGATCTCCAGCACAGTGAAGTTGCCACTGGTGATGTCCAGCACCGCCAGACCGAACAGACGCTCGTCGCCCAGCACGGCGGCAATCAGGTTGTCGCGGCGTTCATCAAGCAGCGCTTCGTCGCTGACCGTACCCGGAGTGATGATGCGCACCACCTGACGTTCCACCGGCCCCTTGCTGGTAGCCGGATCGCCGACCTGTTCGCAGATCACCACTGACTCGCCGAGCTTGACCAGTTTCGCCAGGTAACCTTCCGCCGCGTGGTAAGGAATCCCGCACATCGGAATCGCTTGCCCCGCCGACTGGCCGCGCGCGGTCAGGGTGATGTCGAGCAACTTGGCAGCCTTCTTCGCGTCTTCATAGAAGATCTCGTAGAAGTCGCCCATGCGATAGAACATCAGCTGATCCGGGTGCTGATTCTTCAGGCGCCAGTATTGCTGCATCATCGGGGTGTGGGAGGACAGGTCGGAGACGGCTTTATTCATCGGATTGTCAGGTAACTCGTTAAATGATGTAGGGCAAAAGCGAGGGCAACCGCCGGGCTTTTCCGCGATGGGCGCAAGGTTACCATGGGCGGTCGGCTCGACGCAGGCATGGCGGCCGGCTGACACTTTCTGCGTTTAATTGTGATTTATGCACGATTTATGCAAATCAGCATTTGTCTTCGGAAAAAACTTCAAGCACTATGCGCGTTATGCAAAAACGCAACGTATCCTCCGTCTTAAGAGCACTGCTCGACCAGCACGGGATCTCCCCCACGGAGCTCCACCGTCGCACCGGCGTGCCTCAATCAACGCTCTCGCGGATTCTCAGCGGGAAGATCGTCGATCCTTCGGATAAACACATTTCGAAGATTGCCGAATACTTCAATGTGAGCACTGATCAATTGCGTGGTCGCGCCGATGTCGCCCCGGCGACTGGCGGCGCGCGCGATGACGTGCATGCGGAACTCAAGGACATAAGCCTGTGGGACGACGATACCCCTGTCGATGACGACGAGGTGTCGGTGCCCTTCCTTCGTGAGGTTGAATTGGCTGCTGGATCAGGAAGATTCGTCATTGAAGAGAGCGAACGCTCTAGCCTGCGCTTCGGCAAGCGCAGCCTGCGCCATAACGGTGTGCAGTTCGACCAGGCCAAATGCGTGACGGTGCGCGGTAACAGCATGCTGCCGGTGTTGCGGGATGGCGCCACGGTCGGAGTCAACGCCGGCAAGTGCGGCATCGGCGATATCATCGATGGTGACCTTTACGCGATCAATCACAATGGTCAGTTGCGCGTGAAGCAGCTCTACCGCCTGCCGACCGGCATCCGTCTGCGCAGTTTCAACCGCGATGAGCATCCGGACGAAGACTACAGTTTTCAGGACATGCAGGACGAGCAGATCGTCATCCTCGGTCACGTCTTCTGGTGGGGCATGTACGCCCGATAGATTTTCACCCGTCACAGAAACCCGCCTCATGGCGGGTTTTTTTTCGCCTGAATAAAACCCTCGAGCCCTTGATTTATGCGGCCTGCATGCGGTTGTGCATTTTCAGCGCATAAATAAATGCATTTATGCATTGACTGTATATGCATCCATGCATATTCTTGCCACCAAGCCGCTCGACAAAGCGGCTGGCAACAACAGCTCTTTAGTTCCACAAGAACAGGCAGCGATGAACCGGCCTCAACGGTTCAGAGGGTTGG
The DNA here is from genome assembly GCF_000282275.2 of Pseudomonas sp. GM30. NCBI lineage: Bacteria > Pseudomonadati > Pseudomonadota > Gammaproteobacteria > Pseudomonadales > Pseudomonadaceae > Pseudomonas > Pseudomonas sp. GM30. The sequence continues at coordinate 64,375 of NZ_AKJP02000001.1, forward strand.
CAACTGACCCGGGTGTGCAGCGTAAAGCACCAAGAGCAGTTATCCGGCGGGCAGGGACCGCGGTCGGAAAAACAATTTGAATGGACTCGTACCGCGCCAGTAGCGCCGAAAAGTCAGCTTCCTTCTCGAATACGGGATTTGAAGGAAGGCGAAGGAGCGCATTACTGAAAAGCCCGGCCAGGTGCCGGGCTTTTTGGAATGCCTGCCAGATTCCATCACGACATTCATCGCTAACACCACACAAAGGAAGACTAAATGAATCTCTATGCACTGGTTGAATACAACAAAGTTACCCAGCTCAAGGAAAGTGAAGTCAGCCCGGAAGCACCTGCTTCGCCAACGTCGTTTTGGGTTGATGTAACAGGTAATACGCAGATTCGCGTCGGCTGGAGCGCAACATTCGATGGCGTCTGGACATTCACGCCGCCCTCCGAGCAAGAACTGCGCGATGAAGCGCAGCAGCAGAAATGGAAATTGCTGAATGTTGCCGCTGGTTGGCTGCTGCTCAACTCCCTGAATTACAAAGTTGAGACCGGCGTTGCCACCACGGCAGAACAAGCCCTGCTGCTGACGTACAAACAATATTGCATCGACGTCAGCGACATCGATAAACAGCCGGGTTATCCCGTAACGATCGTGTGGCCAGTCGCGCCCTTCTGATTCAGCAAATCCGCCGTCATTAAAATCTGGAGCGCATTACTGAAAAGCCCGGCCTCAGCGCCGGGCTTTTTGGAATGCCTACCTGAAGAGACATCGCTTGAACCCAACACACAACACTCATCAACTAAAACCAGGAGGCGTGACATGACAAACGAGCAACAAGCGTTGGCGGACATGCCGATCTGGCTGGTCATCCTCCTCGCTGTAGTGGGCGGGGTGTCCGGCGAAATGTGGCGCGCCGACAAGGAGGGCGCTCGTGGCTGGTCATTGCTGCGGCGTCTGGCCCTGCGCTCCGGTGCCTGCATGATCTGCGGCGTCTCGGCGATCATGCTGCTGTATGCCGCCGGATTATCCATCTGGGCCGCTGGTGCCTTCGGTTGCCTGACCGCGATGGCCGGTGCCGACGTGGCCATCGGTCTTTACGAACGCTGGGCCGCCAAGCGTATTGGCGTCTGCGAAGTTCCCCCGCCGCGCGATCCCCAGTAACTCAACACTTTCTTGCCTCGCTGCAACTGATGCGGCGGGGCTGCGCGTGGACAATTGAAAAGGAGGTCATGCATGCCCGCACCGATCCAGCAGCCTTCGCAGCTGTTCACGGCGATGGCGACAACCTTGCGCAACAGCGCCGGCCTTAATCTGCAAGTTGGCAATCACGACGACTTCACGGCACCCGGCGCTCAGGCCTGGGCGTTGATCGACTTCGACCGTAATGCACCGGGCGCACGGGCCGCTGACGGGCGTATCGCCCACGTCATGACGGTGTCGCTGCAAGTCATTCCGGCACTTTCTGCGAGCGCATTTGCTGCCTGGGATCTGATCGCCGTACTGAAAAACCTGATCACCGACAACCGCTGGGGACTGCCCGGTGCTCAATGTGATCTGCCGATGAACCTTGATGGTTTGCCGTCAGTGCTCACACGCGCCGACCAGCCATACAAGGCTTGGACCCTGACTTTCACCCAGACCCTCTATCTCGGCCCGACCTTGCTCGACGACCCGCTCGGCACACCGAAATTCGCCCGTACCTGGGAAGTCAGCAATATCGACGATCCGGACCAATACACCGCGCTGGAGGCCTGACTGATGTTCGACGCATTACTGCGCATGCAACTGGGGCCAATCATCGAGCGGCTGGCCGAGATGGAAGCGGAAATCGACGATCTGCACCGACGCGCCGAGAGTTTCTGTCGCATCGGCGTCTGTCAGGCAGTCGATGCTGCGAGCAACACCTGCCAGGTCAGTCACGGTGGATTGCTGACGCCAGCCATCAAGTTCTTCAACCCGAGCGCCGGAGCGCAGAGCGAATCGCGAATTCCGAGCGTGGGCGAGCAATGCCTGCTGCTCAACTACGGCAGCGGTGAAAGTGGCGCGCAAAGCGTGGCGTTGTTCGGTTTGAACAGTGACCGCTTTCCACCGACGGCAACGGTACCGACGCTGACGCGCCGGGTGCATGTCGACGGCAGTGAAAGCGGCTACGACGACGCCACACACACCCTGCATTGGCAGAACGGCCCGGCGGCTTTCACCGGTTCTCGCGAGTCGCTTGCACTGAGCATCGGCCCTGCGCAACTGACGATGACGCCACAGCTGATCAGCCTGCAACTGGGCGGCGTCGGCCTGAGCATCGACGCCTCGGGCGTGCACTTCAGCGGCCCGTTGGTGGATCACCAGGGCCGCGTCATCAGCCCCTGAATCAAGAGCTTCCCATGATCGGAATCGATAGAGACTCCGGGGCCACGGTCGACGACTGGCTGCAGTTTGTGCAGCGCGCGACACGAGCCCTGACCACGCCGCTGGGCACCCGGCAAAAAAGGCCCCTCTATGGCTCGCTGATCCCCACGCTGCTGGGGCAGAACCTCGGTGACGACGTTCTGCTCCTGGCCCAGAGCCACGCGGCTCAGGCGTTCTACAACGCGCAGAACGGGATCAGCGATTTTCAGCCGAGCGTGATCGTCGCCAGCCGTCAGGGCGCCGGTCTGCTGCTGCGTTTCGCCGGCACCTGGAAAAACCGTCAACAGACCTTCGAGGTAGTGACATGAGCATGTTGATCCCCGGCCAGAACCAATTGGCCGAACCGGCGCTGATCACCGTCGACGCCTTCGAAGACCTGCTCGCCGAGTTCAAGACCTTCGTCGTCGAATACGTTGGCGCCCGCGCACCGGACAGCGCGGCGAAACTCAAGACCAGCCTCGACAACGAAAGCGAATTGCTGACCCTGGCGCTCGAGGCTTTCTGCGTGCGCCTGCAAACCCACGAACGCAAATACAACGCCCGCATCAAGCAGATGCTCGCGTGGTGGGCGACCGGCAGCAACCTCGATGCACGGCTGGCGGACATGGGCCTGGAGCGGCAGTTGCTCGATCCGGGCGACCCGGCGGCATTCCCGCCGGTACCCGCGATTTACGAAAGCGACGACGACGCGCGGCTGCGTTATTACCTGGCGCCGCACGCCCCAGCTGCGGGCTCGCGGATGCAATATCGTCGCGAAGTGTTCACCCTCGGTGAGCGGCCAACGGTGAAGGTCGAATCCAGCGATGCCGGTGTGGTGAATGTCACCTACACCTTCAATCCTGACGGCCTCGCTGCACAGGTCAAGGACGGCAATGGACGCCGCACGGCGCCGGGCGAAGTGCAGGTCACGGTGTTGTCGCGAGACGGCGATGGCACCCCGTCTCAAGTGTTGCTGGAAGGCGTACGTCAGCACTTCGCCCGCCCTGATGTGCGACCGGAAACCGACCTGGTCACGGTCAAGGCTGCCGACATTCAGCACTACAAGATTCGCGTGGTGGCGAAGATCAATTCCGGCCCCGATTCGGGCCTGACCAAAGTCGCCGCACAGCAGCAATTGCAGGCCTACGCCGACAGTTGCCATCGCCTCGAAGGGCGGGTCGACCCGAGCTGGATCGACTACACGCTGCACAGCGCTGGCGCCGTGCAACTGCAGATTCTCGAACCGCTGGCGCCGATCGTCACCACGGCGTTTCAGGCGCCGTACTGTACGGCGGTCGAGGTCGAGGTGCTGACGTTATGAGTGAGTCAACACAACGCCCGACCTTGTTGCCGGCCAACAGCTCGGCACTCGAACGTGGACTGGATCTGGGCTTCGGCACACTGCTGGATCGCATCGCGCCGCCGTTCCCCGAACTGATGAACCCGAGCGAAACGCCGGTCGCTTTCCTGCCGTATCTGGCAGCGGATCGCGGTGTCGCCGAGTGGAGCACCAGCGCACCGGAAGCGGAAAAGCGCCTGACCGTCGAACTGGCCTGGCCCACCGCGCGGCAGGCCGGCACTCGCAAGGCGCTGGAAAACGCGGCCAAGGGTTTGCAACTGCGCCCCGAAGTCCGCGCCTGGTACGAACAGACGCCGCCCGGCGTGCCTTACAGCTTCACTGTGCGCGCCTTCAGCGATCAACCCTACAGCGCAGAAATCGACGCCCGTCTCGACCGACGCCTGGCCGATGCCAAGAGCGAACGGGACATTCTCTCGGTGACGGTTGGCTTGAGCGCGTTCGGCAGCCACTCCATCGCCGCCGCGACTTTCTGCGGTGAGCTGACGACGGTTTATCCGGTGTTCATCGAAGGGCTTGAAACCTCTGGCGAGGCGTTCATGGCCGCCGCGATGTACACCGTCGAAACATCCACTATTTATCCTCAGGGGGCCTGAATGGCTGACTATTACACCCTGCTCACCAACGCAGGGATTGCCTACGAAACGGCGTGCAAGGCCGCGGGAACGCCGATCAAGTTGACGCAGATTTCCGTCGGCGATGGCGGCGGCTCGGTCTACAACCCGGCCGCGACCGCCACCGCGCTGAAACGCGAAGTCTGGCGCGGGCCGCTCAATGCGCTGTTCCAGGACGAGAAAAACCCGAGTTGGCTGCTCGCCGAAGTGACCATTCCGCCGGACGTTGGCGGTTGGTACGTGCGTGAAGCCGGGCTGTGGACCGACACCGGGATCCTCTACGCCATCGTCAAATACCCGGAGTCGTTCAAACCGGTACTGGCGACGTCGGGCTCGGGCAAAGAGTTCTACATTCGCTCGATTTTCGAGACCAGCAATGCATCGCTGGTGACCTTGCTGATCGACGACACGGTGGTCAAGGCCACCCGTGCGTGGGTGGCCGGGTATGTGGCTGATGAGCTAGCCAAGCTTGATGCCAAGCAATCTGTACGCGTGGCGACGACGGGCAATATTGTTTTGAACTCCGCGCAATCCGTTGATGGTGTTGCGGTTGTTGCTGGTGACAGGGTATTGGTGAAGAACCAGACTCTGGCGAAAGATAATGGCATCTACATAGTTGCCAACGCCGCTTGGGTTCGCGCAAAAGATGCCGATAGCAATTTGAAAGTTACTTCGGGGCTGATGGTTTCTGTCGAGCAGGGTGCGACGTTCGCCGACACAATCTGGCAATTGGTCACGGATGGAGAAATTGCTCTAGGTATCACCGCTCTGAATTTCCAAAACATAACTTTTGGTTTTGCACCACTCAAATCCCCTGCGCTTCTGGACAGTCCGACTGCACCCACCCAGGCGCAGTTTGATAGCAGCAAATTGTTGGCGACCACTGAGTTTGTTCAACGGGCGCTGGGTAGTTATGCAGATTTGGTAACTTATCCGGGCAGCATTGATTTGACGGCAAATGATGTCGGCAAGTTGATTGCTCCTGGTGGATCAGGTTCGACAGTCACACTTCCTGACGCAGGCACCGTACCTCAAGGATCGATCGTTACTGTTTTGGCGGGATTGAATGGGGCAACCTTCAAGGCCAGGACCGGACAAACCTTGATCGCGATCAACGGTGCCGCGGGTCCCTTTACCCAGCCCCAATCGACGGTTTCGGCGTTTCGGCGTCTGAGTAATGGGCTCGGGTGGACCATGGAGGGCGGTGACGGAGCGCTGAAATATTCTCCGATCATGTCTGGTGCGCACTGGATAACCGCCCCCCAATTTGATAGTGGCAAGACGTTAGCTACTACTGAGTTCGTTCAGCGCGCTCTAGGAAACTTCGGCGGCCAGACAAACATCGTTACTCTTCCGGCCTCATTGACACCCGCTATGGCAGGACGAAGGATTGTAGTCACTGGTCCGGGAGCTTTGACTCTGCCCTCTCTGAGCGCCAGTCCTGTCGGGTCGAAGTTTTACATCCTCAACATCGGAACAGGGGATGTTACCGTCAATCGTCAAGGGACTGACAATATCGCAGCGCTCGCGAAAACATTTACCAGTATTACGGTCCAGAGCGCTTCTAATGTTGTTGTAACCTGCGGTGACAACAACTATGTCATTGAAGAGGGGGCTTCTTCGCTCAAGTACTCGAATGAGTTTTCCGCCTTACTGTCTCCGAACGGCTATCAGAAACTTCCCTCCGGATTGATCATTCAATGGATGACAGCCGCGTTTTCAAAGGCTGCAATGACTACCCCGTTCAATTTGCCCATCGCGTTTCCTAACGCGAACTTTGGCTGCACGGTGTCACAAACGGACAGCACAATTTATTCACCATCTGGTTCACCTTTTGTGTCTGGTATGGCGAATGGATTAGGTCAGGTGGTTTTACAGTCGAACTATACGCCCAGTCAGTCTGCAGTTCGAGTGCTTGCTTTCGGAGCTTAAGGGGGTTACATGATTTATTGCAGCAAGGCTACCGAGCTTTTTTATGATTCAAATTTGGGGGGCGAAATTCCAGACGATGCCGTCGAAATCTCGTTTGAATTACACGCTGAACTTATCAGTGGTCAGTCTCAATTCATGAAAATCAACTTTGAGACCGTTCCCCCCTCGTTGATTGAGCGGCCGCCGATACCCATTGAGCAAGCGGCCGAGTTGGAACGGAGTTGGCGCGACGGGCAATTGTCAAGAACAGACGGAGTTGTGTCGCGTCAGCGTGACGAGCTGGAGGCGGGAATACCGGCTACGTTTACCGCCGAACAATACGCTGAACTTCAGCTTTTCCGGCATCAGTTACGCAACTGGCCGCAGGAAGCTTTTTTCCCATCTCAGGAGCATCGACCGATAGCGCCTGATTGGCTGTCTGAGCAACTTCAATAATCGCCTCGAACTTCCGAGCGTTTTCTAATCCCCAAGAAACCTTCAACACCCGCCAAGCCCCTCCCCTCGAGGGGCTTTCCCGTTTATGGAGAAACGAAAAATGGCAACCCGCCAAACCTACACCGTGCTCGTCCCATTCCCCACCGGCGGTGGGCACTGGTCGAGCGTCGGTCAAGACCTTGATCTGCTTGACGTCGAGGCCAGTGCGCTGCACAGCGCCGGTCGACTGGAACTGAAAACACCCTCCACCCAGGCCAAAAAGGCCGCTGCCAAGAAGGCTGACTGAACATGGCTGAGGTTCTGAACTTCGAGCACAACGGCATTACCGTCAATGCCACTGAATCCCCCGAGGCCATGGGTGGCCTGGGTGACAACGTCATCGGTCTGGTCGGCACTGCGCCGAAAGCCGATCCGCTGATTCCGCGCAACGCACCGTTTCGCATCAACAGCTTCACCACCCACGCGCTGCTCGATCCGACCGGCGCCGAAGAGGGCACGCTGTACCACGCGGTTTACCAGATCCTCAAAGTGGTCAAGGTGCCGGTCTACGTGGTGATCGTCGAAGCGGGCGCGACCCCGGCCGACACCGTTAACGCGGTGATTGGCGGTGTTGATCCAGCCACCGGCCGCAAGCTCGGTCTGGCGGCACTGGGCAGCGTCCCGGAAGACCTGACCATCATCGGCGCGCCGGGCTTCACCGGCACCAAAGCGGTGGCCAGCGAGTTCGCCTCGTTCGGCAAGCGCATCAAGGCCCGTGTGGTGCTGGACGGCAAGGACGCTTCGGTCGCTGACCAAGTGGCTTACAGCCAGGAACTGGGCGGTGCCGACCTCGGTTTTGACCGTTGCCTGGTGGTGCACAACATGCCGGCCGTGTACTCGAAAGCGGCGAAGAAAAATGTCTTCCTCGCGCCGTCGAGCCTGGCGATTGCCGCGCTGGCCAAGGTCAAGCAGTGGGAGAGCCCGGGCAACCAGGTGACCTACGCCGAAGACGTGTCTCGGGTCGTTGAATACAACATCCTCGACACCTCCACCGAAGGCGATCTGCTCAACCGCTACGGTGTCAGCTATTACGCCCGCACCGTGCTCGGTGGCTTCTCGCTGCTGGGTAACCGCTCGATCACCGGCAAGTTCATCAGTTACGTCGGCCTCGAAGATGCGATCAGCCGCAAGCTGGTCAAGGCCGGCCAGAAAGCCATGGCGAAGAACCTGACCAAGTCATTCATGGATCAGGAGGTCAAGCGCATCAATGACTGGCTGCAGACTCTGGTCGCCGACGAAACCATTCCTGGCGGCAGCGTCTACCTGCACCCGGAACTCAACAGCGTCGAGAAGTACAAGAACGGCACCTGGTACGTGGTCATCGACTACGGCCGCTACGCGCCGAACGAACACATGGTTTATCAACTCAACGCCCGCGATGAAATCATCGAGCAGTTCCTGGAGGACGTTCTCTAATGTTTACCAACCGCGTAAGACAGGCCATCGCGGCCACCCTGCAAGGCCTGCCGTTGTCGGCGACCGTTGAGGAATTCACTCCGCCGAAGATCGACTTCGACATGGAAAACATGACGGGCGGGCGCTTCATCGTTGAGGAAATGGCCAAGAGCGCCAAGCCGCTGAATGCTCAGATCAAGCTGCAAGGCACCGGTGCTGAAGTATTGCTGGCGATGGGCGTAAAACTGGGCGACGACATCCTGCTGAACGTGCGTGAAGCCGGTCAGGATCAGGACGGCAACACCTGGTTCACCTACCACACCATCGGCGGCAAGCTCAAAACCATGGGTGAAGACGCGATCAAAATGGGCGGCAAGGCCCTGACGACGCTGGACTTCTCCTGCCGCACCTACAACCGCCTGGAAAACGGCGTGCCGGTGATCGACATCGACGTGCGCACCCAGAAATTCGTGCTCAACGGTGTAGACATCCTCGGTGATGCGCGTCGTGCGGTGTTGATGCCGTAACGCTGTAAGCAAGCCCTGCACCAAAACTTGTGGGAAGGAGCTTTTGTGGTGAGGGGATTCATCCCCGATGGGGCGCGAAGCGGCCCCAGCATTGAGTTGGCGATTTAGCGGATACCGCACCCATCCATAAGCGGGGCTGCTGCGCAGCCCATCGGGGATGAATCCCCTCGCCACAAAGGTTTCTTCTCCCAAGTGCTGCAACACCCCTTCAAGAATCACCAAGGAATTCATACATGTCGTGGATGCCACCCCAGCATGACCTGCTGTCGCCGATCATCGGCGACGACGGCACGCAGATCGAACAGATCCAGCTCAAGCCGCTGTTCTACGCCGCGCAGAAAGAAGCGCTGGAACGCGCCGGCGATGATGAGGACGATCAGTTCTTCGAACTGGCGCTGCTCGCCACCGGCCTGTCAGTCAAGGAACTCGACCAGCTGAAACGCCCGGACTACGTGAGCATCGCCCAGTACGTGCACGAGATGTCGACCCGTCCGGCGTCGTACTTTCTGGAGCAGGTCGAAGACGCGGAAAAGTCCGCCGATCCTGACCAGGTGCAACTGCTGCAACCGCTCGCCGTGACTGGCCGCACCGTGACCTCGCTGTCGCTGGAAATGCCCGCACTGCGCGCCACCAAAGTGATGAAGAAACTGAAAACGGCCAAGGAACGCGCCGAGTTCATCACCGCGCATTGCACCGGTCTGATGATCCCCGATCTGGCCCAGCTGAGCGTCCCTGACTGGACCCAATTGCAGGTGCGCATCGACGATTTTTTAAACCAGCCGGCGGCCTACTTTCGGAACGCGACATCGAAGTAATCCTCGATATCGTCCCGCTCATTTACCCGGTAAGTGAAGCGGAGATTCTGGAATGGGACGCCGAAAAGGCGTTGCGCCGCTACGACATAGCGATCACTCGCCTTGGCGTGAAACAGGAGTAGAGCGGCATGGCAGACACATCGTTTTCGCTGATGTACGCCGCGCAAACCGGCGGCGCGGGTTCCGGTTTGTCGGCAGGCGGATCGGCCACAGACAGCCTGATCAAACCACTGTCCGAACTGAAAGAGGCGCTGCTCACGGCCAGCCTGGACATCCGCAGTCTGGTGCGTGAACAGGTCAAACTCGGCGCCGTTGTCCTGGGGCTGAACACGGCCCTGGCATCGTTCAAGGTGCCAATGGTAACTGCCGCACCGGCGGCTGGCGGCGAGAGCAAGTCAAAGCTCAAGGCTGAGATTGAACAACGCTCGCCTCCGGCCTACCTGCAATCGGCCATGGCCCTGGAAACCGCCATGGCCCAGATCAAGCAGGTTCAAGGCCTGGGTGGCGACCTCGACACGCTGTCGAAAGCCAACCTTGAACTGGCCACCGACAAACGAGTTGCCGGCAGTGGGGCGACGGTCGTGGATCTGGTGCAGGTCCAAGGCGCGGCTGGCCGATCCGGGATTGGCGCGGGTCTCAAGGGCGCCGACAAGGAACAGGTGCTGCTGGACTTTGCCCAGGATGCAGCGGTCAATGCGTCGGCGTTCGGCATCAGCCTGAAGTCGGCCGGTGAAATGCTGTCGGCCTGGCAATTGTCGATGAAACTGGATCGCACTCAAGGTCAGCTGCTGGCCGATGCGACTCAGCATCTGGGCAACAGCGGACTGAATGCGACGGCTGCCGACATCGGCTCGGTCGTGCAGCAATCCGGCGAGTCGGCCGTTGCAGTGGGGATCCTGCCCGAGCAGTTGGCGGCGCTGTCAGCCGCGTTGCTCAACGCTGATGTCGACAAGGCCGGTGCCGGCGCGGCGGTGAAAAGTATCAGCGCAGCCCTGGGCAAAGGCACCCAAGGCTCGGCGGCCGAGCAGTCGGCGTGGAAGGCGTTGGGCCTTGATCCCGGCAAGTTGACTGAAAACGTACCGGACAACCTTGTCAAAGCGTTGGCGGCATTGAAGCAACAACCGGCAGAGCAGCAAACGGAGCTGGTCAAGACACTTTTCGGTGGCGACAACGGTGTACGCAAACTGCTGGCGAAACCCGAAGACCTGCAAAAAGCGTTTTCGCTGGTCGCGCCGGCCAAACTGGAAGGAACGTCGACGCTTGTGCCATCGCAAGCGACCCAGGGCAGCTTCGCATCGCCATTCAAGGGTGAGGGGGGCGTGCGCCAGTGGATGGGCAAGCCAGGGGAGGCTCAGACGCCGCTTTCATTGCTCAAGCCTGATGATCCACTGACACCGGCTTACAGCGGCGCGATTGAACGCAGCGCCGAGCCTGCGGGTAAAGATCCGCAGCGAAGCTGGAACGCGTTCGATGCCAGTCTCAATCGTTTGATCACGGCATTGGCGCCGGATGCGACCGGCACGCTGGACTCGCTGACGAATATGACCAATGGCGTGGCCGATTTGGCTGAAGCCCATCCCAAGACCTCGACGGCATTGGCCCTTGCGGGCGCTGGACTGTCGGCCATCGTAGTCGCGGTGATGGCCAAGGCATTCGGCAATTTCACCGACAAGCTGCTCAAGGGCGTCGCTTCAAAATTGCCACTCGGTCTTGGCGGTCTGATTGCCAAGATTGAAGACCCGAAAGCGGAGCAAACGTCTGCCGGAAATGGCGCGGGCCATGACTGTTGCTGCTGCAAACCGCTGGGCGGCGGGTCAGGCGACAAACTCAAGCTTCGCCGGTCAAGCACCAAGCCTCGCCGGTCAAGCACTAAGCCTCGAGTCAGACGTGAACAAACCGGTCGAGGCGGGAAAAGCCCCCGCACAGTACCCCCTCGGCCACTACGGATCAGTGCACCGCCGGCGTCGCCGGCACGACCCGTTCTGCCCCGCATGTCCGGCACGTCCTGGCTGGCAAGCACGACCGCATTTGCAGGGTCATCAGCCGTCAGTCCTGCCCCAGCCGCTTCACTGTCCGGTTCTTACGCCAAGGCAGGCAGACTGCTTGCCAAACGGGCACCGCCGCTGCGGTTGCTCAGTGCCGGATATGAAATGGTCACCGGCGTCATGAAGGGCGATACGCGTGCCGTCGTGTCGTCCGGTGCCTCATTGGCCGGGTCTTCTGCTGGGGCCGCCGTCGGTGCAGCACTTGGCACGTTGATTTTGCCCGGTGTGGGCACGGCAATTGGCGGGTGGCTCGGAAGCATGGCGGGGGGCGCGATCGGTGAATCCCTGGGCGACAAGCTAGGGACACAAGTCGATCGTCTCGGCTCACCTGCACAGGTCAGCAAAGACCTTATCGCGACTTCGGCGATTTCCACGATCCCCGGGGCACCTGCCATCACAGCCGCCAGCCAGCCGGTCACGTTCAACTCAACCATTAACATCAATGGTCAGGACCAGACCAGCGCCCAGGCACTGGCCAATCTGGTGGTGCAAACCACCATGGGGCAGTTGGGCCAGATCATGCCGACCAATTCCCTCGCCACACGACGTGACGCAGCCCTGACCGATGGAGTCGCCACATGAAACAACAAATGGCCCTGGGCAGTTTCATCTTTGGCCTGTCACGCGGCTTTGCCTACAGCAGTTTTCTGCGCAAGTCCGACGGCGGCTGGACGGAACTGCAGATTCTCACCAGCAAACCCAAGTCCCATCAAATTGGCCAGAAACCCGAAACCCTGACCATCACCGGTAAATCAATGTACGCGGTGGCCATGGATCGGCTGGATGAGCTGCGGGCGCTGCAAGCCCTTCGTGTGCCGCTACCGCTGATTGATGGCATCGGCCGTAATTGGGGTCTGTGGCGAATCACCATGGTTCAGGAAACCCAGACCTGCATCATCGATGATGGTACGGCAATGGTGGTCGACTGGACCCTTGAACTGGCGGAGTTCAACAATGCGTAAGGTACGAAGCATGGCCGGCGATTCGGTGAATCTGTTGCTCTACCGCGAAACCGGTCGCAGCGATGACAGCGCCGAAGAAGCCCTGTGGAAACTCAACCCGACCTTGGCCGAACGTGGTCCGATTCTCCCGGCAGGCGTCTGGGTGACATTGCCGGAACTCGACAGCAAACCCGCCGCGATCAAACCGGTTCTGGCCTGGGACTAAGGAGGTTGCATGACACAGGGATTCACCCCGGCGATCGAAATCTACGGGGCCAACAAAGACTTGCTGAATCAGCGTCTGATCAGTTGGGAGCACGTTGATGCTGCCGGGATGGAGTCCGATCAACTGACACTGGTGATTGACCTGGAAGGCCTCGAAGGCTTGCCGACCCTGGGCGGAACCATCGGTCTGCGGGTGGGTTATCTGGAATCCGGGCTGGTCGAAAAGGGCCAATTCAAGGTGACTAGACTGACACCAACGCTGTTCCCGCTGCGCCTGACACTGGTCGCTACGGCCGCGCCCTTCAGCGGCAAGGACGAAACCGGATTCAAGGAACGGCGTACGGCCAGTCATGGCCCCACCACCCTTGGCGCACTGTTTCGCGAACTGGTCTCGCGGCACGATTTTTCGCCGCGCGTCGATCCTGAGCTGGCGCTGATCCGGATTGCTCATGTCGACCAGTCGAACGAAACCGACATGAGCTTTATCACGCGACTGGCAAAGAAGTACGACGCGGTGGCCAAACCGTTCAACAACCTCTACGTGCTGGCTAAACCGGCGCAGCTGAAAAACCTCTCGGGCCAGGTGATACCGGACGTCAGGCTGTCGGTGACCAGCAACAATCGACCGGGTGACCACGCCTTTATCAGCGCGACACTGGAAGAGACTGCCCGCACCCAGAATCAGGGGTGCAAGACCTGCTTCTGGGACGGTGCTCTTGGCAAGCTGCAGGAGGTGATCACCGGTTCCGCACCCTACAAGGTCATTCGCCAGAAACAGACGAGTGAAGAAGAAGCCAAGGCCATCGGCGAAGCCGAAGTGCGCAAGATGCTGCGCGAGAAATACAAGCTGAAGGTCACTTGCCCGGGCGATCCGCTACTGGCTGCCGAAGGCCTGTTGGTACTCGATGACACCTGGCCAGACTTCATGCGCGGTCGCTGGTCGATCGAAAAAGTCACCGCCAGCGGCAAGCGCGAGGAAAGCTATCGCTGCCTGATCGAGGCAACCGGCCTCGATCACAAGGCGGACGCCAAAGCCTGATCTCACAGCCGCGAGTTCCCTGTAGGAGTGAGCCTGCTCGCGATGGCGGTGTGTCAGGCACATTGATTGTGAATGTGCCATCGCCATCGCGAGCAGGCTCACTCCTACAGTGGATTCGCGGTGTTTTCTGCACCTCATCTCAATTCTGGAACACCACCATGAAGATCACCCCGATCCTCACGCAACTGCGTGGGCAATGCCCAAGCCTTGCCAACCACATTGCGGTGGGTGTCGATCTGGCCTTGCTGCAAGGCAACCCCGATCTGCCGACACCCTCGGCCCACGTGCTGCCCCTGGCGGATCTCGCCAGCAACAGCACCGCACAAAACCTCATTGCCCAGCCGATCCGCGACCGCTTCGAAATCGTCCTGGCACTTGATGCCACGGACGCCACAAAAGCGCTGGATCTGTTGCACGACCTGCGTGCCGAACTGTGGCGCGCGCTGGTGGGGTTCAAGCCGGGCAATGACTACAGCGCCATCGTCTACGACGGCGGCGAGATGGTCTCGATCAACAGCAGCCGGGCCTTCTATCGGCTGCGCTTTTTTACCGAGTTCCAGCTCGGCCGCAATCTGCCGAGTCAGCCTGCGGAGAGTTGGCACGAACGTGAACTGGACGGTTTGTCGTCCTTTACCGGGGTCACCGTGCGGGTCGATGCGATCGACCCCGCCGACCCCAATCTGAAACACCCGGGCCCTGACGGGCGCGTGGAACTGACTTTCTCTGGAGACGTAACCCCATGAGCAATCGCATCACCGTACTGCCGGCCGCTGGCCGTGCCGTACCTGACCCGGAAGCGGGCGATCTGCTGCCCAAAGAAGGCCGTGAAGTGCTGGACAGCGCCTGGTGGCGCCGACGTCTGGCCGACGGCGATATCACCCTCAAAACCGTAAAAGTCAAAACACAGGGAGCCAAATAATGGCGATCGGATTCAGCAACATCCCCGCGGACATTCGTGTACCGCTGTTCTATGCCGAAATGGACAACTCGGCCGCCAATAGCGCGACTTCGGCCATGCGCCGTCTGATCGTCGCTCAGGTCAACGACAACATCGCCCCGAGCGAAGTCGGCAAACTGGTGCTGGTCTCCAGTGTTGCGCTGGCAAAAAGCATCGGTGGTCAGGGCTCGATGCTCGCCTCGATGTACGAGACCTTCCGCAAGGCCGACCCGATTGGCGAGATCTGGTGCCTGCCGCTGCACAACGCTGAAGGCGCCATCGCCAAAGGCGTGCTGACCCTTACCGGCACCGCCACCCAGGCTGGCGTGCTCAACGTGTACGTCGGCGGTGTGCGGGTGCAGGCCACCGTGGTCAACGGTGCCACCGCTGCTCAGGCGGCTACTGCTCTGGCGCAGAAAATCAACGCCACCGCCGATCTGCCGGTGAGCGCTGCGGCTGCCGAAGGTGTGGTCACCCTGAACGCCAAGTGGACCGGCGACAGCGGTAACGACATCAGCCTGCAGTTCAATCGCCTGGGCAAGAGCAACGGCGAAGAAACCCCGGCTGGCCTGACCACTGCAGTCACCGCCATGACCGGCGGCGCCGGTGTGCCGGACCAGGTCGCAGCCGTGGCTGCACTGGGCGACGAGCCGTTCGAGTTCATCGCACTGCCGTGGTCGGATCTGTCGACCCTCAACACCTGGCAAGCAGTGATGGATGACAGCACCGGTCGCTGGTCCTGGGCCAAGCAATTGTTCGGTCACGTTTACAGCGCCAAGCGCGGCACCGTCGGCACGTTGGTTGCTGCTGGCCAGGCACGCAACGACCAGCACATGACCATTCAGGCACTGGAGCCGGGCGTACCGCAACCGTTCTGGGTCCAGGCTGCCGCACTGGCTGCACGCACCGCAGTGTTCATCTCCGCCGATGCCAGCCGTCCGACCCAAAGCGGCAGCCTGCCGGGCGTCGACCCTGCACCGGCCAGCGAGCGTTTCACCCTGACCGAGCGTCAGTCGCTGCTCAACTACGGCATCGCCACCGCCTACTACGAAGGCGGTTACGTGCGCATTCAGCGTTCGATCACCACCTACCAGAAGAACGCTTACGGTCAGGCCGACAACTCCTACCTGGACAGCGAAACCATGCACCAGTCGGCGTTCATCGTGCGTCGTCTGCAAAGCGTGATCACCAGCAAATACGGTCGCCACAAACTGGCTTCCGACGGCACCCGTTTCGGCGCCGGCCAGCCGATCGTGACGCCAGCGACCATTCGCGGCGAGCTGATCGCGCAGTACGCCAAGCTGGAACTGGAAGGCCACGTGGAGAACGCCGAGCTGTTCGCCGAGCACCTGATCGTCGAGCGTGACGTGCAGGACCCGAGCCGCGTGAACGTGCTGTTCCCGCCGGATTACATCAACGGTCTGCGCGTGTTCGCACTGCTCAACCAATTCCGTCTGCAATACGACGACGCGGCCTGATCGCCGCGTTTGGCCGTAAGCATTCAGCCCACTCCGGTGGGCTTTTTTATTTGAAGGGAGTAACACCATGGGTCAAGTGATTGCAGGCACCTGCTACGTCAAAGTCGACGGTGCACAACTGACTATCAACGGCGGCTGCGAAGCCCCGCTGATGGCCGTCAAACGCGAAACCGTCGTACCGGGTTTCTACAAGGAAACCGACGTCGCGCCGTCGTTCAAAGTGACCGCGCTGCACACCGCCGACTTCCCGCTGAAGAAGCTGATCGAAGGCACCGACATCACCGTTACCTGCGAATTCAGCAACGGCAAAGTCTACGTGCTGGCCGGTGCCTATCTGGTCGAAGAGCCGGTATCCAAGGGCGATGACGCCACCATCGAACTGAAATTCGAAGGCATCAAGGGGACCTGGCAATGAGCGGCGCCGTGAAGCTTCAGGTTGCGATCGAAGCTCACGGCGAGCCCCTGACCGAACTCGTCCTGCGCCGTCCGACGGTGCAGGAAGTGCGAGCGATCAAGGCGCTGCCGTACAAGATCGACAAGAGCGAAGAAGTCAGCCTCGACATGGACGTGGCGGCCAAATACATCGCCGTGTGCGCCGGCATTCCGCCGTCGTCGGTCAACCAGCTCGATCTGGCTGACCTCAACGCGCTGAGCTGGGCCGTTGCGAGTTTTTTCATGAGTGCGGCGTCGGAGCCATCACCGACCTGATCGCAGTCGCCTATGACCTGGCCTGGTTCTGGAAGGTTGACCCCGAACAGATGATGGCCAGGCCACTGGATGTGCTCCGCGAATCGCTGGAGCACGCGCAACGGATCAATGCGATGCAGCAGGTGCAGTGATGGCGAATACAAATTTGAGCCTGATCCCGCAGAACTTTCCCGTCACGGTCAACATGCTCGTGGTGCTCAAGGGCGCCGAGAAAATGGAGACCGAGATGAAGGGGCTGCGCGGCAAGGTCGCAGCATTCAAGAAAAGCATGGAAGACAGCGGCCTCGAGCCGCTGGACGTGGCCGGCTTCATTGCTGAAGGTGGTTTGCTCAAGCCGTTTCAGGATGGCATCAAAAAAGCCATCGAAGCGCAGGATGCGCTGGCGAAGAAAGCCAGGGCACTCAAGGGCCTTAAAGTGCCGAAGGTGGTCCAGGGGGAAACCTCGGCCAACCTGGAAAAATTCAACAAGGCGCTGGATAACATCTCGCTGAAAATCGGTCAGGCGTTGTTGCCGGCGGTTAACGGCATCGTCACGGCGCTGACACCGGTGATGACTTCGATTGGCCAGTTTGTCGCCAACAATCCGTATCTGGTCGAAGGGCTGGCGGCCGCTGCCGTGGCGTTTACGGTGGTCACGGTCGGGGCGATGGGGCTGGTCGCGGTGCTGGGGATTCTGACCTCGCCCATCGGGCTGATTGCGGCGGCTATCGCGGCAGCGGTGGCCATCATCGTGATTGGCGCACGGTTGATTACTAATAACTGGGCGTCGATTTCCGGATTCTTCGGCAGGATGTGGGACTACGTTTCGACGAAATTCAACGCTGGAGTTGCGGCGACCACGCAGGCAATCGAATTGATGGGGGCATCGATCAGCAAAACGTGGGGAGAGATCAGCGCGGAATTTTTTGCCGGCGTCGACAGCGTCGTCAATATTTACAACGGCTTGGTATCGAAAGCGCAGGCAGGCACTGACAAGCTCGTGGCGGCTTTCGACTTCTCGCCGAGTGAGCTGTGGAATAAGGCGTTGGCGAAAGCCAGCAGCGTTGTCAGTGATTTCTTCGCCAGCACCATGGCGGATGCACAAGCAGGGATCGACAAGCTCAGGGCGAAGTTCGATTTCTCGCCGCGTGAGGTGTGGAACAAGGCGTTGGCGAAGGCCAGTAGCGTTGTCAGTGATTTCTTCGCTGGCACTATGGCGGATGCGCAAGCGGGTATCGACAGGCTCAGGGCGAAATTCGATTTCTCGCCGAGTGAAGTGATGAGCAAGGCTTTTGCAACCGCGAGCAATGTCGTCAGTGATTTCTTCGCTGGCGCACAGGCCAAAGCTGCTGCCGGTGTGGACGCGCTCAAGGCGAAGTTCAGTTGGTCGCCAGTGCAGACGATTACTGACGCCTGGGGTTCGCTGAACAATGTGTTTGGCAATCTTGTTGGCGGTGTTGCCGATAACGCCGCGGCGCGGTGGGAGCAGGTCAAATCGATCTTCACGCAATCGCCGGTAGCGATGATTGAGTCGGCTTGGCAACCCGTGGCGCCGGTTTTTTCCGCGCTGTGGGACGTACTCAGGGCTGGAGCCCAGCCGTTGCAAGACGAGTTTCAAAACCTGTTTGGCAGCGCGCCTGTGGAAGCGGTCATGGCGAAGTGGAATGGCGTGAGCGCGTACTTCTCCGGTCTGTGGGCATCGTTGACCACGGATGCACAAGTGGTGAAGAGCATCTTCGGCGATCTGTTCAGCCAGTCGCCGCTGGAGTCGATCCAGCTGAAATGGCAGCCGGTACTGACCTGGTTCAGCGACATGTGGACAAACCTGCAAGGGATTTTCGGGCAGCTTAAAGAACTGTTCGGTGGCAATTTCTCCGGCGTCTTTGCAACCCTCACCGGTACCGCCCCAGCAGCGCCTGCCGGTGCCCCGAAGTTAAGCAGTTCGCTGCCACAAACCTCCAGCGCCCTGATCCAGCAAAGCGCCGCCAACAACCGCACGCAACTCGAAGGCGGCCTGACCGTGCGCTTCGAAAATGCGCCGGCGGGGCTGCGCACCGATCAACCACAAACCAATCAACCGGGCCTGGCGCTGTCTTCGCGCATCGGCTATCGCTCGCTGTCGGCAGGAGGTTCCAATGAACTGGCGTGACCGTTTGTTGCCGGCATCGTTTCGCGGTGTCGGGTTCTGGATCGATCAGGCGAAAACCCCGGTCGGTCGCAAAGGTCAGTTGCACGAATACCCGCAACGCGACCTGCCGTATTTCGAGGATCTCGGCCAGCAGGCCAAGACCCACGACATCACGGCGTTCATCATCGGCGCCGATTGCCTGGAGCAGCGCGACAAGCTGCTCAAGGCCCTGGAGGCGGGCAGTGGTGAACTGGTGCATCCATGGCTGGGACGTTTGCAGGTCAAGGTCGGCGAATGCGACATGACCCACACCCGCCAGGATGGCGGGCTGGTGACGTTCAGTCTGAAGTTTTACCCGGACCGGCCGTTGCCGTTTCCGACCGCCACGGTGAGTACGCAAAAAGTTCTGTTGGCCAAGGCTGACACTCTGTTGGGTTCTGCGGTGGCGCGCTTCGAACAGGCGATGACGTTGATCAAGGCTGCGCGGATCGGCATTGCCAATCTGCGTAACAGCCTGACCGGGGTCTATGAGGTGATCAAGGAGCAGCTCAAACCGCTGATCGAGCAGTACAAGCAGATCACTGAACTGGTCAAGGCCGTCAAGGAGTTGCCCAAGGAAGTGGCAGCGGAGTTCAAGGGCTTGCTCGGCGATATCAAGGAACTCAAGGCATTCGCGAAGGAGGGCTACCGTGGCGTGATTGCCGACGTGTCCCAACAACTCGAAGCCATTCGCAAGGCCGATGCGCCGAAGATCACCACCGGCAAGGACACCAACGCGGCGGCGCAAGCCATGGCCGATCTGGTGCAGGACACCATGCTGGTGAAAGTGGCGCAGTGGGTCGCGTCGATGCCGGTGGCGACTCCGGCGGTGAAGCTGTCGTCGACACCTTCGGTGGCGCATCAGGCGGATCAACCGGTGACCCGTCAGGAAGTGCCGGTGACCGAAGAAATGAAAGCGCTGCAGCAGGCGGTCGGGGTGGCAATCGACCCGATGCTGGACAAGGCCGATCCCAAACATCACCAGGCAATCAACGATGTGAAGGAAGCGCTGATTGCGCATCTCAAGGCAGTGGCGTCATCCGGTGTGCGCCAGGTCACCAAATCGTTTCAGGAAAGCCTGCCGGCGCTGGTGGTGGCCTACAAGCAATTTGCCGATGCCACACGGGTGACTCAAGTGACGCAGAGCAACGCGATGAACCATCCGGGCTTTTCTCCCAACGATGTAAAAGTGTCCAGGGAGTGAGCCATGAGCGAGATGGATAACCATGTCACGCTGACCGTCAACAACATGGAATACGGCGGCTGGAAAAGCGTGGAAATCACCGCCGATCTGGAGCGCCAGTTCCGCACCTTCAAACTTGACATCACCTGGCAGTGGCCGGGGCAGACGGTGGATCAACGGATCAAGCCGGGTGACCCGTGCGAAGTGAAAATCGGCCAGGATCTGGTGCTCACCGGCTACGTGTTCAAGGCACCGATCAGTTACGACGGACGCCAGATCAGCCTGAGCATCGAGGGTAGCTCCAAGACTCAGGATCTGGTCGATTGCGCAGCCACCAACCGGCCGAACCAATGGCAGGAGCAACCGCTGCTGAGCATCGTCCAGGCGCTGGCGGCGGAATACTCGCTGTACGTGGTCAACGAAATTCCCGAGACCGCGCGGCTCGCCAAACACACCATCGTGCCGGGCGAAACGGTGTTCCAGTCGATCGATCGTCTGCTCTCGCTGTTCCGGGTGTTTTCCACTGATGACGAGCAAGGCCGTCTGGTTCTGGCCAAGCCCGGTAGTGGTGGTCGGGCCAGTGACGCGCTGGAGTTGGGCAAGAACATTCTGTCGGCGAACGCGCCGATGGATCAGAGCCAGGTGTTTTCCGAATACCGAGTGATCGGTCAGCAGAAAGGTTCGGACAAGAAGAGCGGGGCGGCCGTCAGCGAGGTTCAATCCAGCGCGGCTGATCTGAGCTTCAAGCGCCGCCGCACCACGATCATCAACGAGGGCACCGCACTGACGTTCGAGTTGGCCCAGCAACGCGCCCAATGGGAAAGCGCCACCCGCATGGGCCGGGCGCAGACCACTACCTATCAGGTGCAGGGCTGGCGTCAGTCCAATGGCGATCTGTGGCGCCACAACACGCTGGTGAAGGTCACGGATCCGGTGCTCGGCTTTGACGGCGACATGCTGATCTCCAAAGTGACGTATTCGCTTTCGTCTCAAGGCTCGGTGACCACCTTGCAAGTGGCGCCACCCCATACCTTCGATCCTGATCCAACGCCCCCGAAAAAAACCTGAGCCTGACACCCAACCCGACTGGCACCACCTGTTCCTGTGGGAGCGGGCTTGCCCGCGACAGCGGTGGTTACCGCAAACACTTCTTTGCCTGACACGCCGCCATCGCGGGCAAGCCCGCTCCCACAGGTTTTGTGTTGGCAAAGTATCGAGGATCAATCCATGAGCCTACTGACACGCCTGCTGGCGCGCGGCACTGTCGTGCTCGCCAACTCGGCATCCAAGCTGCAATCGCTGCAAATGCGCCTCACCGCTGGCGAAGTGAACGACGACCTGGAGCATTTCGAACCCTACGGTTTCACCAGCAACCCGCTGGCCGGCGCCGAAGGCATCGTCACGTTTCTTGGCGGTGACCGTTCCCACGCCATCGCCCTGGTGGTCGCCGACCGTCGCTATCGCTTGCAGTCGTTGGCCTCTGGCGAGGTGGCGATCTACACCGACGAGGGCGACAAGATTCACTTCAAGCGCGGGCGGATCATCGACATCGAAACCGCCACCCTGAACATCCGCGCCAGCAGCGCGGTGAACTTCGACACGCCGGTGATCAACCAGACCGGCAAGATCGTTTCCACCGGCGATCAGCTCGCTGGCGGCATCAGCCAGATCAAACACGTGCACGTCGGCGTGCAGGCCGGTAGCGGCCAGACCGGTGCGCCGGCAGGAGGCAAATAATGCTTGTCAGCCAGAATCTCCATGCCGCACTGACCCGCGCCGTGCTCATCAGCCTGTTCACCTGGCGCCGCGCCGCCGATGACGATGCCCTCGACGACGAGGAGCGCTTCGGCTGGTGGGGCGACAGCTTTCCCACCGTCGCCGACGACCGCATCGGTTCGCGGCTGTGGCTATTGCGCCGGGTCAAGCTGACCCGACAGACCCAGATGGACGCCGAGTTCTATGCCCGCGAAGCCCTGCAATGGCTGATCGACGACGGCCACTGCAGCGCCATCGACATCATCAGCGAACGCCTCGACGCCCAGCGCCTGAACCTGCGCACGGTCTTGACCCTGGCCGACGGCGAACGTCTGGACATCAACCCCGATAACAGTTGGCAGGTGATCTATGCCGTTTGAAACCCCTTCGCTGCCGGTGCTGATCAAGCGCACCCAAAGCGACCTGGCCGGCGATTCGCTGCGCCAGTCCGATGCGCAAGTGCTGGCCCGCACCCTCGGCGGCGCCGCTTATGGCCTGTACGGTTATCTCGACTGGATTGCCGAGCAGATCCTGCCGGACAAGGCCGACGAATCGACCCTTGAGCGCATCGCCGCCCTGCGCCTGAACCAGCCGCGCAAACCGGCGCAAGTCGCCACCGGCAGCGTCAGTTTTACCGCCACTGCCGGCGCGGTGCTCGACGTCGACACGCTGCTGCAAGCAAGCGATGGCCGTACTTACAAAGTCACCGCCGCACGCACCACCGTCAGTGGCAGCAACACCACCACGATTGCCGCGCTCGACGCTGGCAACCTGGGCAATGCCGACGCCGGTCTGGCGCTGAACCCGGTGCAGCCGATCACAGGCGTCGTCGGCAACAGTTTTGTGGTGCTCGCGCCCGGCCTCAGTGGCGGTGTGGCGCGGGAAAGCCTGGAGTCGTTGCGCTCGCGGGTGATCCGTTCCTATCGCGTGATCCCCCACGGCGGTTCCGCCAGCGACTACGAGACCTGGGCGCTGGAAGTGCCGGGTGTGACGCGGGCCTGGTGCCGTGGCGGTTTCCTTGGTCCGGGCACGGTGACGGTGTTCATCATGCGTGACGAAGACCCGCAACCGGTGCCCAACGATGAGCAACTGGCGGAGGTTCAGGAGTACATCGAACCGCTGCGTCCGGTGACGGCGGAAGTACACGTGCAGCGGCCGATTCAGGTGCCGGTGGTGTATCGCTTCAAGAGCGTGAATCCGGACACCAGCGCTGTGCGCGCCGCCGTTGAAGCGCAACTACGCGACTTGCACAACCGCGAGGCCGATCTCGGTGTGCCGCTGCTGATCAGCCATATCCGCGAAGCCATCAGCAGCGCCGGCGGTGAGTACGACCACACGCTGACCGCGCCGGCCGCTGACGTGCCTGCCGGGCAAAGCGAACTGCTGACCTTCGGAGGCTGCGTATGGGGGGCATAAGAACCGCCGCGCAATATCAGGCGCAGCTGCGCGCCTTGCTGCCGAGCGGCCCGGCGTGGGACCCGGAACGCGTCCCGGAACTCGAGGAAGTGCTGCAAGGCGTCGCCGTCGAACTGGCGCGCCTCGATGCCCGCGCCGCCGACCTGCTCAACGAGATGGACCCGGCGGGCGTCAGCGAACTGGTGCCGGACTGGGAACGGGTGATGGAACTGCCCGACCCGTGCCTGGGCGCCACGCCGCTGTTCGACGACCGCCGCCTCGCCGTACGCCGACGCTTGCTCGCGGTCGGCAGCCAGGCCGTCGGTTACTACCTCGACATCGCCAAAAGCCAGGGCTACCCCAACGCCAGCATCACCGAACACGAAGCCCCACGCATGGGCCGCTCGCGTTTCGGCGCCGCGCACTGGGGCACCTGGGAAGCGCAGTTCATGTGGACGCTCAACACCGGTGGCCGGCTGCTGCTCGGTCGGCGCTATGGCGCGAGCTACTGGGGCGAGCGCTTTGGCGTGAACCCAGGCTCGGCACTCGAGTGCCTGATCCACCGCAGTGCACCGGCGCATACCAAGGTGCACATCAATTATGACTAGGGAGGAATGACAGGATGGACTATCCGAAAAGTGTGCCCAGCGCCGGCCTGGTGAATGGCCAGTTTATCGATGAAAACCCGCTGACCGGGACGCCGGGGTCGCTGATTCCTGCGGACTGGGGCAACGGGGTTACCCAGGAAATTCTCAACGTGATCAAGGCCGGAGATCTGGCCCCGGACGAGAAGAAATACGATCAGTTGTTGCAGGCGATTCAGAACGTTTCGGCCAAGGGCTGGAATCTGGATTCGGCGTTGCCGATCGGGTCGTTGCCGACCGCGACGGTGGCGACGCCGGACGGTCGTCTGGCGATCACTCCGGCAGCGGTTGCCACCAGTGGCGGACGGATCTCGATTCCGGCCGGCGTGCTGATCAGTCTCGGCCAGGAAGTGCTGACTGGTCAGTTGGCTCGTCCGCGCACATTTACGACACAAGCCTGGAGCAGTGCCGATCTGTTGCCTAACTCTAATTACTTTCTGCGTGCGCAAGTAGTTGCCGGTGTGCTGACCTTTTACACGCAGCGCGGCATTATCTATGACGCTACGCCCGAAGGCTTGAAGGGCACGATCAATGGTGCGGCGGGAGGCGGTTTTCAGTCGACGCCGCTGGATATTTGTCTGGCATGGGTGGTGACAGCAGGCCCTGGCTCGGTGCCGATTGTCCGACCGATTTATAATCGCGGTCGCTTGTCGTGGACGCAAACAATCAGCGGTAATGGCGTGGTGTACCTGCCACTTGACCCGCATGCCCGTGCTGCGCGGCTGGTGGTGGGCAACGCGACGCCGCATCCGACGCTCGTCACAGCCGTGAATTTTGCTACACCCGGATGGCTGGGTGCCAACTACTGTTTTCTCAATCCTAAGGCTGCCGCGTCGAGCAATTGGGATGGTTGGGCCATTGCGGGTGAGACGGTACGGGTTATTACCAACAACGAGGTGAGTGACACAACCGTGTCGACACTGACCGCCAGCTTCGACCACAGCATGTTGCGTTCCCTGTGGCAGACCTATCAAGCCGAACACGCTTTTGGTGCCGATAACGGTTCAAGTGACGAATTGCTGTTCAGCATGGGCATCAAAAATCTCCTCCCAAGCGACTACGCCAACGGTGTTGCCATCAATTTTTCAGCGGCGGTGAATATCAATCTTTCCTGGGAGCTGATCCGATGATCATCATTCAAGAACTTCACCACTTCGAAGAAGGCTTGCGTCCGGCCCAGCCGTCCAGTGCCCATGATTGGGATGGAGAAAAATGGCAGCTGAATGCATCCAGAGTTGCCGAACTGGAACTTCAGGGAGCCGAACAGCTGTGTTCCAAGGTCGACGCGGCGGCCGACAGTGCTCGCACCGTTTTGGCCGGTGACCCGCTCAAAGCCATGGAGTACGCACAAGCGGCCGCCGACGCACAGGCCTATCAAGACGCCGGTTATCCGAAAAAAGAGGTGCCGCTGTCGGTTGCTGCGTGGGTAGTCAAAGGTCGTACTGCCAAACAGGCAGCCGAGCAAATCCTGAGCAAGGCCGACCAACTCACCGACCATCTGCTGACCCTGCGCACCTTGCGCCTGAAGGCCAAAAGCCAGATCCACGCGCATGCGGCCAAAGGCAATCTCGATCTGGCGCGCCGTGCTGGCGATGACGCGTTGGCGGCGATTCGTGAGCTGGTCAGCAGCCAGAATCTCTAGTCGCAACGCCTTCGTTCTGCATCACCCAAGCCCACTTCACCGTGGGCTTTTTATTTTCAGAAAACAGACCGCCGCTGGCTCGCATCAGCGATCGCCGTGACGCGGTTCATTTGTATTTCAGAGGAACGAAAAACCTATGGATTATCCAAAAAGCGTCCCCAGCGTCGGCCTTGTCAATGGCCGCTTCGTCGATGAAAACCCGGTGGCAGGCACGCCGGGTTCGTTGATTCCGGCGGTGTGGGGCAACAGCGTGACTCAGGAGATCCTGAGTGTGATTAACGGTGGCGGGCTGGTGGCTTCCGAGGCGGATACCGGTCAGTTGTACAAGGCGATTCAGTCGATCATCGGCAAAGCCAGCCCGATGCGTTCGGTCATCACCCGACTGGCCGTGTCGAAAGCCCTGACCGAGGCCGAGCTTGGCCTGGTGCTGATCGACGGCAGCCCGGGACCTGTGACCGTGCTGCTGCCTCCGGCCAACGCCGCACTCGGTGTGCGTGACGTGATTGTTCGTCGAGTGGACAACAGCGGTAATCGCATGGTCATACAGGCGTCAGGTACTGACGGGATTCGTTTTCACACCCATCTGTCGGCCAGCGGTTATCCGTTCTTCGTATTGATGGGCGGCGGTGACTGGTGGCACCTGCGCAGTGATGGGGCGGGGAGTTGGTGGCCGGTCGGGCGCTTTGACAATACGCCATTGGGGCGGCCGTTTTTCGAGACGACCCTGATGCTCAGTCCCGGTGGATACGGTGCATTGAATGGCACCGTGATGAAGCGTGCGGAATGGCCGTGGCTGTGGGATCACGCCCAGCAATCGGGAATGCTGGGGACTGAAGCCTCACGCGTAGGCTCCGAGGGGAAATGGACCACGGGTGACGGTGCGACGACCTTCCGTGGCCCCGAAGGGCGAGGGGAATTTCTGCGGGTTCTGGATGAAGGTCGTGGTGTGGATGCCGGGCGGGCGATGGGTACTTTTCAGACTGGATCGACGCATTCCTATGCGCAAGGTGCCAATGGCGCAGGCGCTGTGGGCGCGTACTGGTCAGATAGCCTGACCAACTTTGGCGCAGATACGCGTGAAGAGCCCCAATACGTTACAGGGCTGGTCAATGGCGGCCCAATCTTTCCGGTCAACACCACCTACCAGAGGGATACCGCAGCAGTTTTGCTCTACGCCTTCAAATCCCGCCCGCGCAACATCGCCTATCCCGGCCGCATCAAACTCATCTGAGGCACTTTATGTTCAATTATCTATTTGATGGCTCGGGCGCTCTGTCCGGGCCTGTCGAGTTCATTGTCACGCCGGGCATTGGCGTCCAGTTACCCGGTAATGCTGTTGAGCTGGCGTACGAATTGCCTGAACCGGAAACCGGTCGTAGCTGGGCACTGATCAACGGTGTACCGCGTGAGGTGATCGATCGCCGCGGCATGGTTTATCGCAAGGACGGCGGCGCGCAACAGATATGGACCGAGCTGGGTGAGTTGCCGGACACCCTGACCGCGCAGCCATGGCCAGGCGAGTTCCACATCTGGCGCGACAACGCCTGGGTGCTGGATGAGCAGGCTCGTTTGGCGAGCATCAGACAGCAATCTCTCGGCCAGCGCGACGCACTGCTGCGCGACGCCGTCCTGCGCATTGCCCCGCTGCAATACGCCGAAGACATCGGCGATGCCAGCCATGACGAACAGTTGCTGCTGATCGAATGGAAGCTCTACAGCGTCGAGCTGAACCGCATCGAAAAGCAGGTCGGATTCCCCGACGAAATTACTTGGCCGGTCGCGCCCGGCGCAGCCGTAGCCAACTGATTTCAGCACAGGGAGCAGTGCAATGGATTATCCAAAAAGTATTCCCGGCGTTGGCCTGGTCAACGGCGGCTTCGTCGATGAAAACCCGATCGCCGGTTCCCCGGGATCATTGATTCCGGCCGCGTGGGGCAACAGCGTCACCCAGGAAATTCTCAACGCGATCAAGGCTGCCGGGCTGACGCCTGACGAAGCCAGAACCGACCAGTTGGCAACGGCCATCGGCGCGTTGGTCGACTTCAGCAAACTGAAAAACACCCCGACCACGCTGGCCGGTTACGGCATCACCGATGCGGTGGGGCGGTTGTTGGCGGTGCGGCAGATCGAGACGGTCGGGATCACGGTTTACAAGCCTAACCCGAGGGCCAAACGGATTCGCGTGCGGTTGGTGGGGGCGGGTGGTTCGGGTGGAGGTTGTGCGCCTGTTGCCGCCAGTAATTTGCGTATTGGCGGTGGAGGTGGTTCAGGTGCCTATGCGGAAAGCCTGTATGACGTGACTCCACAAATCCTTGCCGGCGTGCCTGTTTCGTTGGGTGCGGGTGGTGCGATAGGCCCCACGATGGGGTTGGGCGGCGGCGGGGCCTCCTTCGGCTCATACATGAGCGTGGGAGGCGGGGGCGGTGCACAGATCCTCAACATTGATACGTCAACTTCTGCCTCAGGGTACGTCCAAGGCGGCCTCGGAGGCCAAGACGCGGTGGGCGGCAATCTTGCCAACGCACGTGGCAACACCGGCGGCTACGCAATGTTCAACGGCAATTGGGGAGTGCTCTCTGGTGGCGGAGCCGCAAGCCCGTTCGACGGCGGCGCCCCGTACAAGGGCGTAAACAACCCTGGCGTTGCGGGTATTCGAGGCTCAGGAGGCAGTGGCTCCTGTTCGTCGCACCCTACGAATTCTTTCGCTGGTGGTGCTGGCGGCAACGCCTTCTGTGAAATCTGGGAGTACGAATAATGGCCCGTTATGCACGAGTGGAAAACGGTGTCGCGGTCGAACTGATCGATACCGGCGACTACGCGATCACCCAACTGTTTGCCCCCGCTTTCGTCGAGTCGATGGTGCAAGTGCCAGAGGGCATGCAGATCGAAATCGGCGCGCCCGTCGGCGAACTGCGCCAGGAGATTACGCCGTTGCCTGTAACGAGCAGTCCGGTCATTACCCCCGAAATAGTCCCCGATGAGCAAGAGCCCCTGGCGGCAGCGCGCCTTTGGCGCCAATCCAGTCTGTCGGCCACTGAATGGTGGGTGACCCGGCATCGTGACGAGCAGGAACTGGGGCGGGGGACGACGCTCAAGGCCCAGCAGTATCTGGAGCTGCTTGAGTATCGACAAGCGCTGCGCGACTGGCCTGAAGCAAGTCATTTCCCGGTATTGGATTTTCGGCCGGGAGCACCCCGGTGGATGGCCGATGTTCATGACTGAAGGCTTGTTTTATGTTTTCAAACATGGAGAAGAGTGATGGATTATCCAAAAAACATACCCAGCGCCGGTCTGGTGAATGGCAAGTTTGTCGACGAAAACCCTCTTACCGGAACGCCGGGATCGTTGATTCCAGCAAGTTGGGGTAATGCTGTTACGCAAGAAATTATTGAAGTCATCAAGGGCTCAGGCGCGCTCGTCGATGAAAGTGACAATACCCAACTAAGAGTGGCAATTGACACGCTGATATCGAAGAGGCAAAGCGATAGCCTGGCGAGTCAGGAAGAAGCTGAATCCGGTTCCAGTACTGCCAAGTTGATGACACCACTGAGGGTTTTTCAATCCATCGCGAAGAAAGTGCAACAGGCGACAGAATCCTTGGCAGGAACGGCAAAAATTGCCAATCAGGCAGAGATCAACGCCGGTATCAGCGATTCATCTATCGTAACCCCTAAAAAGCTCCGGTTCGGGTTTATGGTGAGGTTAGGGGGGTCAGGATACGTCGTTTTTCCTTCGTGGATGGGAGGGGTGATTATCCAATGGATTGCCGGCAGTGCCAGTCAGGCAGGTAATAGTAACTATGGCGATATAAACGTATGGCCATTAGCTTTTCCGAACGCACTCTTTCTCGCGGTTGCTACCCACGAGGGCACTTCCTCCGGAACTTTAATGGTTTGGAACAATGCGACGATTAGTCGGCAAACGGGGCTCAATGTACGCTGCCCTGATTATCCGACAGGTTCGATTGCCGCTCGTGTTATCGGAATAGGATATTGAATATGTATTATTTTTCTCCGGCAACTTCCGGCTTTTATCATTCCGATCTACACGGAAAGAATATCCCCGCAGATGCATTTGAATTGAGCGAGGGCGAGTATTGCGCGCTGGTGTCTAATGCGCCCGCAGGGACGGTTCTTTCACTGAACTCTCAAGGGCGTCCAGAGCGGGTGATACTGGCTGGACAAACCACCGATTCAATAGAGCGGGCTTGGCGCGACAAGGCACTGGAACTTACTCAATGGCTGGTCCTTCGCGATGCCGAAGAACTGGAAATGGGCGAGGGCAACACCCTGAGCGCCGAAGAGTTCAAACAACTCCTGACTTACCGGCAGGCACTGCGCGACTGGCCCAACAATCCAGAATTCCCAGATGCTCGTTCGCGTCCGATCGAGCCCGATTGGCTGGAAGACTTGCTACGGACCAATAGCTGAGCGATTTGCTCATCGGCCGAGGATAAATAAACATGGATTACCCAAAAAGTGTCCCGGGCTCAGGCCTGGTCGACGGAAAATTCGTCGATGAAGATGCCATTGCCGGCACGCCGGGATCGCTGATCCCGGCGAGCTGGGGCAACAGCGTCACCCAGGAGATTCTCGGCGCGATTACTGCGGCCGGTTTGAAACCTGATGAAGCACAAACCGACCAGTTGGCGCAGGCCATCCGCCAATTATCGAAGCCTGATCCACTGCAGCAGTTTCCGGCACAGGTGTATCGCCGGAATGTGCTGATCAACGGCGGCTTCGATATCTGGCAGCGCGGAACGACCAACCAAGGCCCCAATATTGGTGGGTATGTAGCCGATCGTTTTCGTTGCGACTGGAATGGCAATGCTGCCGTGGCCATCTCTCGCCAGGATTTTGCCCCTGGCCAGACAGACGTGACAGGTGAGCCGAGCTATTTCTTGCGCTGGCAGCAAACCACGGCTGGCGTTGGCGCTACCGAGCACAAGATTTCCCAGGGCGTTGAATCGGTCAGGACTCTGGCTGGAAAAACCGCCACCGTGACATTTTGGGCGCGCTCCGACGCCGCGCGCCCGTTGAAGGTAACCATCGGTCAGTACTTCGGCAACGGTGGTTCGGAAGCCGTCGTCAAAGTGGTCGATGTCTTTGCATTGAGCACTGCATGGGCCAAATACAGCGCAACGTTTGAGGTGCCAGTGATCGCGGGAAAAATGCTCGGCACCAATGATTACTTGCGGTTGGCTTTTGATCTGCCACTTAACGTTTTGCAAACCGTGGATCTTGCACGGGTTCAACTCGAGGAGGGACCGGTTTCGACTCCGTTCGAATATCGTCCGGTTGGTGAAGAGCTGATGTTGTGTCAGCGCTACTTCGAGAAGTCCTTTGCCAATCGCTTGCAGATTAGTGCAAACAATGGTGTTGGAACCTGCATCGTTACGTTCACTCAGGCTGCGGCGGGGAATACCGGTCAATACGGCATGGTTATAGACATGCAGGTTCAGAAGAGAGTGCAACCCACCGTTGTCCTGTATTGCCCTGGAAATGAAAGCGGTCAGGTCTGGAACTACTCGCAGGGAGTGGCTTGCACGGGGACCACTGTGCAAAGTGTGACACAGCGAAGTTTCGCCATCGGTACCGTGACGCCTGTGAGCAGTCAGCCCGGTAACGGATTGCAGATTGAATGGACTGCGGACGCTGAAATCTAAGGGGAAGCTCATGACATATCAACTGACTGCCTGTGGTGTATTGCGCGTTGAAGATGCTGCGTTTATTCCGCAGGACACGACCAATCGTGACTGGCTTGAGTATCAGCGATGGCTGTTAACCGGTGGGCAAGTGCTGCCACTAAATGAAGCACT
Source organism: Pseudomonas sp. GM30 (assembly GCF_000282275.2). Taxonomy (NCBI): domain Bacteria; kingdom Pseudomonadati; phylum Pseudomonadota; class Gammaproteobacteria; order Pseudomonadales; family Pseudomonadaceae; genus Pseudomonas; species Pseudomonas sp. GM30. Next base: position 95,815 of record NZ_AKJP02000001.1, read on the forward strand.
CGAAGAATCTGCACCAAACAGCACCCTGACAACTCTGGCAAAAAAATGGCTGGGGGGCGTTGTCCGTCAACCATGATTCAATCGGAGCATCCAGGGAGGATTACGCATTATGCAAATAACAGAAGACAACCTTAAAACCATCATGCCCAACGCCCGCTCCCAAGCGGGCGTTTTTGTTTCTGCACTGAATAACGCAATGAATCGCCGCCATATCGACACGCCCAAACGTATCGCTGCGTTTCTCGCGCAAATCGGCCACGAGTCGGGGCAGTTGCAGTACGTGCGCGAACTGGGCAACAACCAGTACCTGAGCAAGTACGACACCGGCACGCTGGCGCTGCGCCTGGGCAATACGCCCGAGGCCGACGGCGACGGGCAGAAGTACCGCGGTCGCGGGCTGATCCAGATTACCGGGCGCAGCAACTATCGGCAGTGCAGCCTTGGCCTGTTCGGCGATGAGCGTTTGCTGTCTTTGCCGGAATTGCTCGAGCAGCCGCAATGGGCGGCCGAATCCGCTGCGTGGTTCTGGGAACAGAACGGTCTGAACGATCTGGCTGATCGCGACCAGTTCAACAGCATCACCCGCCGAATCAACGGTGGGTTGAATGGCTTGCAGGATCGGCTGGATATCTGGGCGCGGGCGAGGGCGGTGTTATGTCAATCTCCTGGCGCCTGATCGGCATTTTGTTGCTGGCTGCGGCAGCCGCCGCGCTGGCCTGGCAGTTTCAGGAATGGCGCTACGGGCGGCAACTGGCCGAGCAGGCCCGGCTGTACGCCGACACCCTCAATCAACTGACTTCGGCCGCCGCCACCGCGCAGCAGGCCGAGCAGGATAAACGTCTGGCGCTGGAGCAACGGCTCGCGACCAGTGAACAGACCCACTATCGAGCACTCAGTGATGCCCAACGTGATCAGGATCGCCTGCGCGATCGTCTTGCCACTGCTGATCTGCGCCTGTCAGTCCTCATCGACGCCGGCGATGCTGCCCAAGGCTGCGGGGTGCCAGCCACCGCCGGCGCCGGCGGCGTGGATCATGCAGCCGTACGCGCCCGACTTGACCCGGCGCATGCTCAACGAATTATCGCCATCACCGACACCGGCGACCGCGGACTGATTGCCCTGCAGGCCTGTCAGGCCTATGTCAGAGCGCTGGCGCCCGAACATTTTGAATGAGTCTGTGTATTGAAAGCGCAACCGGGTCGTGTACGGTGGTAGTCATTCCACCCGATCCGGAGCGCATCGTGAAAGAGATCACTCAACTGGCTGCCGAGCTTGGCCGACGTTTGCAGTTGCTCAACGCCCACGTCACCACGGCCGAGTCGTGTACCGGTGGCGGGATTGCGGAAGCGATCACCCGGATTCCGGGCAGTTCGGCGTGGTTCGAGGCCGGTTATGTGACCTACTCCAACCGGCAGAAGACCCGGCAACTGAACGTACCCGTCGAACTGTTCGGCACGGTGGGGGCGGTCAGTCGCGAAGTCGTCGAGTCGATGGTGCGGGGCGCGCAGAAGCACAGCCTGGCGCGGTTTGCCGTGGCGGTCAGCGGCGTGGCCGGGCCCGACGGCGGCACACCGAACAAACCGGTGGGCACCGTATGGCTGGCCTGGGGAGTGGGCGATGCGGTTTCCAGCGAGGTTCAGCACTTCCCCGGCAACCGCGACGAGGTGCGCCGACAAACGGTGAAGGCCGCGCTAGAGGGGCTGTTGCGACTAGCGGCACGAGAAATCGAAAATCAGGGGTAGGCGATCCGCGAACGCTGTGGAATAATACTGGCTACTTATACAGGTGTTGGCCGTCAGGCCTTATTGATTACGTGAGGACTTTAATGGACGACAACAAGAAGAAAGCCTTGGCTGCGGCCCTGGGTCAGATCGAACGTCAATTCGGCAAGGGTGCCGTAATGCGTATGGGCGATCAGGACCGTCAGGCGATCCCGGCCATTTCCACCGGCTCTCTGGGTCTGGACATCGCACTCGGCATCGGCGGTCTGCCAAAAGGCCGTATCGTTGAAATCTACGGTCCTGAATCTTCCGGTAAAACCACACTGACGCTGTCCGTGATCGCCCAGGCTCAAAAAGCCGGCGCGACCTGCGCTTTCGTCGACGCCGAACACGCCCTCGACCCTGAGTATGCTGGCAAACTCGGCGTCAACGTCGACGACCTGCTGGTGTCCCAGCCGGACACCGGCGAACAGGCACTGGAAATCACCGACATGCTGGTGCGCTCCAACGCGGTAGACGTGATCATCGTCGACTCCGTAGCCGCTCTGGTACCGAAGGCTGAAATCGAAGGCGAAATGGGTGACATGCACGTGGGCCTGCAAGCCCGTCTGATGTCCCAGGCGCTGCGTAAAATCACCGGTAACATCAAGAACGCCAACTGCCTGGTGATCTTCATCAACCAGATCCGCATGAAGATCGGCGTGATGTTCGGCAGCCCGGAAACCACCACTGGTGGTAACGCGCTGAAGTTCTACGCTTCGGTCCGTCTCGACATCCGCCGTACCGGCGCGGTGAAGGAAGGCGACGAAGTGGTCGGCAGCGAAACCCGGGTCAAGGTTGTGAAGAACAAGGTGGCTTCGCCGTTCCGTCAGGCCGAGTTCCAGATTCTTTACGGCAAGGGCATCTACCTCAACGGCGAGATGATCGACCTGGGCGTGCTGCACGGCTTCGTCGAGAAGTCCGGCGCCTGGTATGCCTACGAAGGCACCAAGATCGGTCAGGGCAAGGCCAACTCGGCCAAGTTCCTGGCAGACAACCCGGAAGTCGCTGCCAAGCTCGAGAAGCAACTGCGTGACAAACTGCTGTCGCCAGCAGTGATCGCGGACTCCAAGGCCTCTGCGGTCAAAGAGACCGAAGACGACCTGGCTGACGCTGATATCTGATAACAGCGATGACCACCGCCGTACTCGATACCCTCGTCGCGGTGCGGCGAACCGCCATGGACCTGCTCGCTCGACGCGAGCACGGTCGAGTCGAGCTGACGCGTAAACTGCGTCAGCGCGGCGCCGAGGCGCAGATGATCGAAACAGCCCTCGACCGGTTGACGGAAGAGGGGCTGCTTTCCGAAGCCCGTTACCTTGAAAGCTTTGTTTCCTACCGTGCCCGTTCCGGTTACGGCCCTTTGCGTATTCGTGAAGAGTTGGGCCAGCGTGGTTTGCAACGCGCCGATGTCGAACTCGCTCTGCGTGAAAGCGGTATCGACTGGCAGGAGCAGCTTCGGGATACCTGGCGGCGCAAGTTCTCCGGGCATTTGCCGATTGATGCCAAGGAACGCGCCAAACAAGGCCGCTTCCTAGCCTATCGGGGCTTTTCGATGGAGATGATCAACCGCTTGTTCAGCGGCAGAGGGATGGACGATTAAGTCGGTTGAACAAAAACGGCCCGCTATGAAAATAGCGGGCCTTTTTTTTTGCCTTCAGATTACCTTTGATGGCTCACGGGCACGTTGAGTGGTCTGCGGTTTGCTGTGAGCCCAGTTTTCCGGGAGGTTGATGTAATCCACCAGTTCCCTGAGTCGGCCATGGTTCCGGGCATTGAACGCGAAGGCCAGCCGCACCAGATGGCTGTACTGCGCTTCGTCGTGTTCCTCGCCGCTGTAGGCGTGTTGATGGAACTGGTCGCTCAGGCACAGATCGGCAAAGGCTTGTTGCATATGTTCCAGTGCCTGCTCGCTGAGCTTGTGATGCATACGAATCACGAACTGACGCTTGAGCCAGCGGCTGGAGTGGAAGTTGCTGTAGAACTGGTTGATCTGCTGCACCGCCTCGTCGACGCTGTAGACCAGTCGCATCAGTTGCAGGTCGGTGGGCAGGATGTAGTGGTTTTCTTCGAGCTGCTGACGAATGAAATCCAGGGCGCCTTGCCAGAATGTACCCCCCGGCACGTCCAGCAACACCACGGGCACCAACGGACTTTTACCGGTCTGGATCAGTGTCAGCACTTCCAGTGCTTCGTCCAGGGTGCCGAACCCGCCAGGGCACAGCACCAGCGCATCGGCTTCCTTGACGAAGAACAGTTTGCGGGTAAAGAAGAAATGGAACGGCAGCAGGTTGCCAGTGCCATTCACGGTCGGGTTTGCATGTTGTTCGAAGGGCAGCGTGATGTTGAACCCGAGACTGTGATCGCGCCCGGCGCCCTCGTGCGCGGCAGCCATGATCCCGCCACCCGCACCGGTGATGACCATCATGTCTGATCGGGTCAGGGCCGCGCCGAGTTCACGGGCCATTGCATACAGGGGGTGCTCGACCGGCGTGCGCGCCGAGCCGAATACCGTGACTTTGCGTCGTCCCTTGAATTGTTCCAGCACCCGGAACGCCTGCTCCAGTTCGCGCAGGGCTTGCAGGGTGATCTTGGCGTTCCAGCGGTTGTGATCTTCCTGGGCCATGCGCAGCACAGTCAGGATCATGTCGCGGTAAATCGGCAGGTTCGGGCTGTCGGGAGAAACCTGAGTGAGTTGTTCTTCGACCTTGCTGATGAGGTCGGGGAGTTGTTCCTGAAAATGCCGGCTAAGCAGGTCATTCGGTTGGTAAGGCATTCAACGTCTCCTTCTGCACAGAGCGGTGGCTCTGACGTGCGGCGTCAGTGCCGCGCTGCAAAAACACACACGATCGGCAGTTCCTTTGCTGCCGTGAACAGATAATCGGGAATACTTTGAATCTAGACCCTTGCACGCAATTGCGCTGACTTCATCATTGCCATGCAGACTCGCTCCAGGCAACCGCTCATTGTTCTTTGCCGCAATGAATTCACCGCTCGTCCGAACGTCCACCGTAGAGCAATCGCTCTGATTTACTGACTTACAGGCACCGTACGACAGTTTTGCGACAACGTCTGTACGCAAGGTGCACGCTTTTCAAGGATTCGCGGTGGCATGGAGGCGGGATAGATGGCCAGAGTGGTTCTGGAAATCGATACGCAGTTGTATCGGATGCTCAAAGCATCAGCCGAGACCAATCAAGTGAGTCTCGAAGAGGAGTGCTGCCGACGGCTGGCAGGGGGAGAGCGACGCTCTCGTTATTTGCAGGCCCTGGTGGCCGAATTGCGCGCCGAGGATGAACAACGGCGCGCCAACACCGGATGATTACTTCTTCTTCGCCGGGGCCGCTTTCGGGCAGTCGGAATCCTGGTAGCTGGCCGAACCGATAGCCTTGTTGGTTTTATATTCACTGAAGTCGTAACGCATGACCGCGCCTTTGGCCATCAGCTTGCGGTACGACGGGTTATTGCACACCGAAGCACCCAGCTGGAAATACACCGCTTTTGGATCAGCGCGCATCTTTTCGGCGTGGCTGGCTTGCACGCTCAGGTGGTTGATCAGGGTGATGCCTTCAACGGTGTAGCCCTGATCGAGAATGTCTTCGTTGATCGCCCGTGGTGTGCCGACGCTGCTTTGTTCAGCGATGTTGCGCAGTTCGCGATTCAGATTCTGCTCTTTCAGGGACGCAGCCTGTGCGCTGAAGGACAACGCCAATGCGATGGCCGCGGTAGGAACGATAAGGCGCAGCATGAAACTCTCCTGATTCAGTGACTGGTGGTTCGACCAGCCCCGTGGCTGTGCGTTCAGTGGCGGCGAATTATAGGGGAGCCGGTCTGGACGGTACAGGCTTGTGCCCGTTGCTCTGATAAACTGGCGATCTTTATTGCCTTGCCGAGTGTTGTTCGTGTCGAGTTTTCCTGCCTCCGGGGGCTGTCTGCAATGAATCACGCCCCTAACGCCGTCGCCCGCCTGCGCGACCAGCGCGAAGATGAAGGTATCAAGCCGATTCAGGCCCGGGGTTTTCGCTCCGAGCGTTGCCGCGACTGTCGGGTGATCATCAGCCATTGCCTGTGTGCCTGGCGCCCGACGGTCGAAACCCGTTCCGGTGTGTGCCTGATCATGACCGGCAAGGAAGTGTTCAAACCGAGCAACACCGGCTGGCTGATCGCCGATGTGGTGCGCGACAACCATGCATTCATCTGGTCGCGCACCGAGCCGGACGAACAGATGCTGGCGCTGCTCAATGACCCGCAATGGCAGCCGTATCTGGTGTTTCCCGGCGAATACGTCGAGCCGTCGCGGGTAACCAACACCGTCGCACTCGATAGCAGCAAGCGACCGCTGTTCATTCTGCTGGACGCGACCTGGACCGAGGCGCGCAAGATTTTCCGCAAGAGTCCGTATTTCGACCGCTTGCCGATTCTCAGCCTGCTGCCCGACAGACTCTCGCGCTATCGCCTGCGCCGTTCCACCCGCAGCGAGCATTTGTGCACCGCCGAAGTAGCGGCATTGTGCCTGGAACTGGCAGGCGACAGCGACGCCGCGTCGGCACTGGACGCCTATTTCGATGTGTTCAGCCAGCATTATCTGGGCGCCAAACAACAGCTGGTTCTCAACGAGTCGACGCCGGCCCATGCCGAGTTGTTGCCTTATATACGAAAGCCGCAAGCGGTGTTGGCCCCATAGTGGCCCATACTTCACCCAGCGGCGGCCGTGCTGCTTGACCACCCCGGCTTCGCTGGGCATGCTTGGCGCCGATTGGGGTGCGGCCAAGGTTTGAAACGCCGTGTTTGCTGTTGATTGGCGTTGAACGTGCCCCTGTGGATATCGCTTCAAAAGCGGCATCTTGAGTTGCTTTGGCCAGACCGGAATGCGCCGCGTCTGCCATCAAAAAACAGGATCATTTGAAAAATGGCCACATACGACATCCTGATTGCCGATGATCACCCTCTGTTTCGTAGCGCACTGCACCAAGCGGTGACCCTGGGCCTTGGCCCGGACGTACGACTGGTGGAGGTGGCGAGCATCGCCGAACTGGAAGCGCGCCTGACCGAGAAGGCTGACTGGGATCTGGTTCTGCTGGACCTGAACATGCCCGGGGCTTTCGGGTTTTCCGGTCTGGTCATGCTGCGCGGGCAGTACCCGCAGATTCCGGTGGTGATGGTCTCGGCGCAGGAAGAAGCCTCGGTGATGGTCAAGTCCCGCGAGTTTGGCGCCAGTGGCTTCATTCCCAAGTCCAGCGACCTCAGCGTGATTCAGCAAGCCGTGCGCAAAGTGCTCGATGGCGATGTGTTCTGGCCGCCGCAGGCGTTCGAAGCGGTGAGTGTCTCTGACGAGGCCAAGGCCGCCAGCGACGGTCTCGCCAGCCTGACGCCGCAGCAGTTCCGCGTGTTGACCATGGTCTGTGAAGGCTTGCTGAACAAGCAGATCGCCTATGAATTGAACGTGTCCGAGGCGACCATCAAGGCCCACGTCACAGCAATTTTTCGCAAGCTGAACGTGCGCACCCGGACACAAGCGGCATTACTTCTGCAACAACTTGAGTCAATTCCGAGCCAATAATGGCGGTCGTCTTCACGCTTTTTTGACTTTTGTTGCTCTAGCTTTCCCACTCCTTTCTGGTTGGTTTTTACGTTATGTCACCTTTCAAGGGCCAGACCGGCCTGAAACGCATCCTCAACGCTTCCGGTTACTCGCTGGACGGCCTGCGCGCAGCCTTCACCGGCGAAGCAGCGTTCCGCCAATTGGTGCTGCTCAATGTGGTGCTGATTCCGTTGACGTTCTTCCTGAATGTCAGTCGCGTTGAACAGGCGCTGCTGATCGCCGTGTGCCTGCTGGCGTTGATCGTCGAGCTGCTGAACTCGGCAGTGGAAGCGGCCATTGACCGCATTTCCCTGGAATTGCACCCGCTGTCGAAAAACGCCAAGGACATGGGCAGCGCCGCGCAATTCGTGGCCCTGAGCATGATTGCTCTGGTGTGGGCGGTGATTCTGCTTTAAGCGATGCTTGGCAAGACGATCTCGTCGCTGCGCTGCACCCCGGCGGTGAAAGCGCGGCACAGATCGAGAAACTCGCGCATGGCCGAGGTCTGGTATTTCTGCTTGTGCCAGATGAAGTAAAACTGCCGGGCCAGATCCAGATCCGGGGTTTCCACCGCCACCAGACTGCCACGGCGGAACGCATCACGCAGCGCCAGCCGTGAAATGCAGCCAATCCCCAATCCTGATTCCACCGCGCGTTTGATCGCTTCGGTGTGTTCCAGCTCCAGACGGATATTCAGCGCACTGCGATGGTGACGCATGGCCTGATCGAAGGTCAGCCGTGTGCCGGAGCCTTGTTCACGCAGGATCCACGCCTCGTGGGTCAGCTCTTCCATGGTCGCACTGCCGCGTTTGGCCAGCGGATGTTGCGGCGCACAGAACACCACCAGCTCATCCTCGACCCAGCTCTGCACTTCAATGTCCGGGTGGCTGCAGTCGCCTTCGATTAGACCCAGATCAATTTCATAATGGGCCACTTGATGCACGATATTGGCAGTGTTTTGCACATGCAGTTTCACCTGGCTTTCCGGATGGCGCTGCATGAAGCCGCCGATCAACAGGGTCGCCAGATAATTGCCGATAGTCAGGGTGGCGCCCACCGACAGTGAGCCGAAACCGGATTTGCCGTTGAGCAGGTCTTCGATTTCCTTGGACTGGTCGAGCAGGGCCACCGCTTGCGGCAACAGCTGTTTGCCGAGGGCGTTGAGGCTCAGGCGTTTGCCGGCGCGATCGAACAGCTGGCAGCTGGACTGGCGCTCCAGTTCGGTGATCGAGGTGCTCGCCGCCGATTGCGAGAGGTTGAGCAGACCCGCAGCACGAGATACGCTTTCCTGCTGGGCGACGGCGACGAAGACTTGCAGTTGACGAAGAGTAAATCGCATATCGATATAACCGATAACCCTTATCTTAATAATCCAGTTAACAGATATTGTCGTCGCTATTAGAATGCGTTGCAATTGCGCACTGTCGGCCGCAAAGCCGAGCGCAGACCCAATATCCAGGAGTCCCACGTACATGAGCAACATGAACCACGAGCGTGTCCTCAGTGTTCATCACTGGAACGACACTCTGTTCAGCTTCAAGTGCACCCGTGATCCGGGCCTGCGCTTCGAGAACGGTCAGTTCGTGATGATCGGCCTGCAACAGCCCAACGGCCGCCCGCTTATGCGCGCTTACTCGATCGCCAGCCCGAACTGGGAAGAGCATCTGGAGTTCTTCAGCATCAAGGTGCAGGACGGTCCGCTGACCTCGCAGCTGCAGCACCTGAAGGAAGGCGACGAGATCATCATCTCGAAGAAGCCTACCGGCACTCTGGTACTGGACGACCTGAACCCGGGCAAGCATCTGTACCTGCTGAGCACCGGCACCGGTCTTGCGCCATTCATGAGCGTGATCCAGGACCCGGAAACCTACGAGCGCTTTGAAAAAGTGATCCTGGTGCACGGCGTGCGTTACGTCAACGAAGTCGCCTACCGCGAATTCATCACCGAGCACCTGCCGCAGAACGAGTTCTTCGGCGAAGCGCTGCGTGACAAGCTGATCTACTACCCGACCGTGACTCGCGAGCCGTTCGAGAACCAGGGCCGTCTGACCGACCTGATGCGCAGCGGCAAGCTGTTCAGCGACATCGGCCTGCCACCGATCAACCCGCAGGACGACCGCGCGATGATCTGCGGCAGCCCGAGCATGCTCGACGAGACCAGCGAAGTGCTCGACAGCTTCGGCCTGAAGATCTCGGCGCGGATGCGCGAGCCGGGTGATTACCTGATCGAGCGTGCGTTCGTCGAGAAGTAACACGCAATACCTGTGGGAGCGGGCTTGCTCGCGAAGGCGTCGTGTCAGCCAACACACCTGTTAATGACAGACCGCTTTCGCGAGCAAGCTCGCTCCCACAATGATTTTTATTGAATGAAAAAGCCCGCGTTGCCTGAGAAGGCAGCGCGGGCTTTTTCGTTTCCGGGGATTACGCCGAGGCCGGGATCACTTCCAGCACGCAAATCTGCTCCGGCGTCGGGTAATGCCAACGCACGTCCAGATCCCAGAACTGCGCGCCGTACTCGCGCTCTGGCGTCGGTGTCTGATACGCCGGGCGCGGATCCTGCGCCAGGCACTGCTCGATCAACTCGACCAAAGGCTCGCCAAGGCGCTGAGCATGCCCGTGCGCCTGTCGCAGCGCGGCGTCCGTCCACTGCACGTCGATCAGCCCCGGCGCGGCACTGGCGATGCTGTTGGAGGCGTCAGCGATGATATCGGCGTAAGGCACATAAGGTTTGATGTCGAGAATCGGCGTGCCGTCGAGCAAGTCGATCCCCGAAATGAACAGCCGATTGGCCTCGACCTTGTCCAGCTTCACCACTGACTGCCCGATGCCATTGGGCCGATGCGTCGCACGGGTGGCGAACACGCCCATCGACTTGTTACCGCCCAGCCGTGGCGGGCGCACTTTCAGGCGCGGCTTTTCTTCCAGCGCCTGATGAAACAGGAATAACAGCCAGACATGGCTGACCTGCTCCAGCCCCTGCACGGCATCCCCCTGATCGAACGGCGCCACCAGTTCCAGCACGCCACGGGCGGCGGGGGCCAGTTGCGGCTGGCGCGGGATGGCGAACTTCTCCTTGAAGCAGGAGCGCACGAAGCCGATAGGGGAGACGCTGTAAGTCATGCTCGGTGATCAGCCGCGAACGCGCAGGGTCAGGCCCTTGAGGAAATTGCGCAGCAACTGGTCGCCGCACGGACGGTAGTTGGTGTGGCCGACCTTGCGGAACAACGCGCTCAGCTCAGGCTTGGACACCGGGAATTCGGCAGCCTTGAGGATCGCGTGCATGTCGTCTTCCTTGAGTTCGAAGGCCACGCGCAGTTTCTTCAGGATGATGTTGTTGGTCACCGGCACTTCGATCGGTTGCGGCGGACGGCTTTCGTCCTTGCCGCGCTTAAACACCACCAGACCGTCGAGGAAGTGTGCGATGACTTCGTCCGGGCAGCGCACGAAACCCTCTTCGTCTTCTTCTTTCTTGTCGAGCCAGGTGATCACGTCGGCGAGGGTCACGTCCATGCCGCCGAGTTTGATGATCTCGACAACTTTCTTGTCGCTGATGTCGAGCATGTAGCGCACGCTGCGCAATACGTCGTTATGAACCATGAGGGTAATCCTGATATTCCGTTTTGGGCAACGCGCAGGCGCGTTGCCGGAGTGTGTGGCGGCAACAGAGGCGTCAGAACTTCTCTTTGCCGGACAGGTAGCGCCATTGGCCCACCGGAACCTTGCCGATCGATACACCGCCGATGCGGATGCGACGGATGCCGACGACCTTCAGGCCAACCGCTTCGCAGAACTGGGCGATGATTCCCGGCTGCGGGTTCTTCATGGCGAAGCGCAGGCGGTTTTCGTTCTGCCAGCTGGCCTTGACCGGCGGCAGCTCCTTGCCCTTGTAGGTGAGGCCGAGCTGCAGGCGGTTGAGGCCATGGGCAACCATGTCGCCCTCGACCTCGACCACGTATTCCTGCTCGATCTTGGCTGCGTCGGCAGTCAGTTTGCGCAGCACTTTCCAGTCCTGCGTAAACACCAGCAGGCCGCTGGCCTTGGGCTGCAGATCGGCGCTGGCGGTCAGGCGCAGAAAATGCCCGCGCAACGGACGTTTGCCGTAGCGGTGTTCTTCGCCGAGAGTGTCGGCGCCGAGTGTCTGCATGGCGTCTTCAGTGCTCATGCCGGCCGGCACGTTGAGCAGGATGGTCACCGGCTCTGGCGCGGTGGCCTTGGCGTCCTTGTCGAGTTCGACTTTCTGCTCGCCGACCTTGAATTGCGGTTCGTCGATCACTTCGCCGTCCACGGTGACCCAGCCGCCCTCGATGAACAGCTCGGCCTCCCGGCGGGAGCAACCGACCAGTTCGATGAGGCGTTTGGAGAGGCGAATCGGGTCAGTCATGACAGGGCCGTAACAAAAAAGGGGTGGGCATTGTACCTGCCTGGCGCCGGTTAAGCCCGGTTCCATTTGCAGGGTGTTCGCAATTCCTGTGGGAGCTGGCTTGCCAGCGATGGCATCACCTCGGTGCATCTGTCAGACCGAGCCGCCTGCATCGCTGGCAAGCCAGCTCCCACAGGGTTCTACGATGTGTCAGCCGTTGCTGGAGCGCTGCTGGTTCTGCCGCAGGCGCATATGCAGCAACGGGTACGGCTGGCCCATGCCATCCACGTCCGAGCGGCCAATCACCTCAAAACCCTGCTTGAAGTAAAACCCCAGCGCCTGCGGGTTCTGTTCGTTGACGTCGAGTTCATCGGCATTCAGGTGCTGCATGGCGTAGTTGAGCAGTTTCTTGCCCAAACCCTGGCCGCGATGCTCGGGATCGATGAACAGCATCTCGATCTTGCCTGCCGCCACGCCGGCAAACCCGGTGATACGCTGGTTGGCGTCCTTGGTACAGATCAGCATCACTGCATCCAGGTAACGCGTGAGCACCAGATTGCGCAGCAACTCGATGTAGCTGTCCGGCAGGAAATCATGGGTCGCGCGAACCGAGGCCTCCCACACCCGGGTCAGTTCCTGATAGTCGCTGAGTTTCGGCGTGTGAATGACCGAATGCTGACGCATGCCCGTCGCCTCTTTCCAGTGGATAAGCGGGATTCCTTCCCACAGCAAACGATAGCCGCAAAAAAGCCCCGCATCTTGTAAAAAAGAGCGAGGCTTTTGGGTTTGGCACAATCCCTGTAGGAGTTGTCGAGTGAAACGAGGCTGCGATCTTTTCAGGATCAAAAGATCGCAGCCTTTAGCAGCTCCTACAGGGTGTGCTGCGTTTAGATCTGTTCAGCCCACAGATCGTATTCGTCAGCGTCAGTCACCTTGCACCAGACCTTGTCGCCCGGCTTGAGGTTGCTGCCGTTGTCGATGAACACGTTGCCGTCGATTTCCGGGGCATCGAAGAAGCAGCGGCCAACCGCGCCTTGCTCGTCGACTTCGTCCACCAGCACTTCGATCTCGCGGCCGATGCGCATCTGCAGGCGTGCCGAGCTGATCGCCTGCTGGTGCGCCATGAAGCGCTCCCAACGATCCTGCTTGACGTCGTCCGGCACGATTTCCAGGTCCAGATCATTGGCCGGTGCGCCTTCCACCGGCGAGTACTGGAAGCAGCCGACGCGGTCGAGCTGGGCTTCGGTCAGCCAGTTCAGCAGGTACTGGAAGTCTTCTTCGGTTTCGCCCGGGAAGCCGACGATGAAGGTCGAACGGATGATCAGATCCGGGCAGATTTCGCGCCAGTTCTTGATCCGCGCCAAGGTCTTGTCTTCGAACGCCGGGCGTTTCATCGACTTCAGGACTTTCGGGCTGGCGTGCTGGAACGGGATGTCCAGGTACGGCAGGATCTTGCCGGCGGCCATCAGCGGGATCAGCTCGTCAACGTGCGGGTACGGGTAAACGTAGTGCAGACGCACCCACACGCCCAAGGTGCTCAGCGCTTCGCAGAGTTCGGTCATGCGGGTTTTCACCGGCGCGCCGTTCCAGAAACCGGTGCGGTATTTCACGTCGACGCCGTAGGCGCTGGTGTCTTGCGAGATCACCAACAGCTCTTTGACGCCGGATTTGACCAGACGCTGGGCTTCGTCGAGCACATCGCCCACCGGACGGCTGACCAGTTTGCCGCGCATCGACGGGATGATGCAGAAGCTGCAGCTGTGGTTGCAGCCTTCGGAAATTTTCAAGTACGCGTAGTGACGCGGGGTCAGCTTGATGCCTTGCGGCGGCACCAGGTCGATCAGCGGGTTGTGATCCTGACGCGGCGGCACCACTTCGTGCACGGCGTTGACCACCTGCTCGTACTGCTGCGGACCGGTGACGGACAGCACGCTCGGGTGCACGTCGCGGATATTGCCTTCTTCCACGCCCATGCAGCCGGTCACGATGACCTTGCCGTTTTCCTTGATCGCTTCACCGATCACTTCCAGCGACTCGGCCTTGGCCGAGTCGATGAAACCGCAGGTGTTGACCACGACCACGTCGGCGTCCTGATAGGTGGACACCACGTCATAGCCTTCCATGCGCAGCTGGGTCAGGATGCGCTCGGAGTCGACCAGTGCTTTCGGGCAACCCAGAGATACAAAGCCAACCTTTGGATTGGCCGGCGCAGGAGTGGTGGACATGTCTAACCTCGGTGTTTTGTGACGTCGCTTGCCGTGTGGGAAAACCGACGGATGGGCGCTTAGGGTGCGCCTCTGATCAAAAAGTGCGCAATTCTAGCGATGAGCAACGCACTTGACCAGCTTTATGCAGGGAAATACGACGAGTGCTGCGCTATGCTTCGCGCCGTTGAGCTTTACCAATTTTTTACAGTCAACAAAACGTCTGTAACAACAGGTAAAACAGCGCATGCTGCACCACAAAGCATAGTGCTTCATTCAAAGAAGCCGGTTTGAGAATCAGGAGTGTTGGATGGGTCAGGCAAGTAGTCAGGCGGCGGGCGCCGAGCATTCGGCTGCAAAACCGCTGAGCATGCTGGTCGCGGCAGTCGGAGTGGTTTACGGCGACATCGGCACGAGCCCGTTGTACACCCTCAAAGAAGTGTTTTCCGGCGGCTATGGTGTGCCCGTCAATCACGACGGGGTGCTGGGCATTCTGTCGTTGATCTTCTGGTCGCTGATCTGGGTCGTCTCGATCAAATACATGATGTTCGTCCTGCGCGCCGACAACCAGGGCGAAGGCGGCATCATGGCGCTCACCGCACTGGCACGGCGTGCGGCGGGGGGGCGCAAGAAGTTGCGTTCATTACTGGTGGTTTGCGGACTGATCGGCGCGGCGCTGTTTTACGGCGACAGCATGATCACCCCGGCGATTTCCGTATTGTCGGCCATTGAAGGCCTGGGGCTGGCGTTTGACGGCATCGACCACTGGGTGGTGCCGCTGTCGCTGGTGGTGCTGGTCGGCTTGTTTCTGATCCAGAGCCACGGCACCGCGCGGATCGGCATTCTGTTCGGGCCGATCATGGTCACCTGGTTTCTGGTGCTCGGCGCCCTCGGCGTTTACGGCATCAGCCATTACCCGGAAGTGCTGCACGCGATGAACCCGGTCTGGGCCGTGCGCTTTTTCATGGTTCACACAGGCATGGGCGTGGCGATCCTCGGCGCCGTGGTGCTGGCGCTGACCGGTGCCGAAGCGCTGTACGCCGACATGGGCCACTTCGGGCGCAAGCCGATTGCCCGTGCGTGGTTCCTGCTGGTGCTGCCGGCGCTGGTGCTGAACTACTTCGGTCAGGGGGCGCTGTTGCTGGAAAACCCGGAAGCGGCACGTAACCCGTTCTACTTGCTGGCGCCGAGCTGGGCGCTGATTCCGCTGGTGGGGCTGTCGACCCTGGCCACGGTGATCGCTTCGCAAGCGGTGATTTCCGGCGCGTTCTCTCTGACCCGTCAGGCGATCCAACTCGGCTACATTCCGCGCATGTACATCCAGCACACCTCCAGCGATGAACAGGGCCAGATCTACATCGGCGCGGTGAACTGGTCGCTGATGGTTGGCGTTGTGCTGCTGGTACTGGGCTTTGAATCCTCGGGCGCACTGGCCTCGGCTTACGGCGTGGCAGTAACCGGCACCATGCTGATGACCACCATTCTGGTGTCGGCGGTCATGCTGCTGCTGTGGAAGTGGCCGCCGATTCTCGCGGTGCCGGTGCTGATCGGTTTCCTGCTGGTGGACGGTCTGTACTTCGCCGCCAACGTGCCGAAAATCGTCCAGGGCGGTGCGTTCCCGGTGATCGCCGGTATCGCCCTGTTCGTGCTGATGACCACCTGGAAGCGCGGCAAGCAATTGCTGGTCGAGCGCCTCGACGAAGGCGCGCTGCCGCTGCCGATCTTCATCAGCAGCATCCGCGTACAACCGCCGCACCGCGTGCAGGGCACTGCGGTGTTCCTCACCGCGCGCTCCGACGCCGTGCCACATGCGCTGTTGCACAACCTGCTGCACAACCAGGTGCTGCACGAGCAAGTGGTGCTGCTGACCGTGGTCTACGAAGACATCCCGCGCGTGCCGCCATCGCGACGCTTCGAAGTCGAGGCCCACGGCGAAGGCTTCTTCCGGGTGATCCTGCACTTCGGCTTCACCGACGAGCCGGACGTGCCGCAGGCGCTGAAGCTGTGTCATCTGGATGAACTGGACTTCAGCCCGATGCGCACCACTTACTTCCTCAGCCGCGAAACGGTAATCGCCTCGAAACTCGAAGGCATGGCCCGCTGGCGCGAGGCGCTGTTCGCGTTCATGTTGAAAAATGCCAACGGGAATTTGCGGTTCTTCAATCTGCCGCTGAACCGGGTGATTGAGCTGGGGACTCAGGTGGAGATGTAGCCGCGCCCTAGCTGGAAAGCCCCCGTCAGCCTTGTGGCTGGCGGGGGCTTTTTTGTGCTTCACATAAACCTCTAACCCACTGCAAATCCCCTGTGGGAGCGAGCTTGCTCGCGAAGGCCGAGTGTCGGTCGAGACATGTGGTGGCTGATCCACCGCATTCGCGAGCAAGCTCGCTCCCACAAGGATTCTGTGGTGTCAGTGGCTTTCAGGCAATTCTTCTTCAGATTCGGTCCTCGTCCGCGCAGGTCGCGGCATCAGCGTTTGGATCACGTCATCAATCAAGGCTTTGCCCATCACGGTGAGGTAATGCGCAGCCCAGGCGTGACGATCGGTATCTCTGATGAAGGCGGCGTCTTCGGTGAATGATTTGGCGAGGGACAGCAGGTCGGAGGATTGGGACAAGGCATCGAGGATCGGGATGCCAGAGCGGACATTGAAGAGCGCTTGATCCGAGTGGTAGAGGAAGAGGGTGAAGCCGATGGTTTTAAGATCAGATGGATTGTTCATTGTCAGTTCCCTTGATTTCGAGAGCTGCCGCATCCGATACCAAGCGAATGGGTGGCAGCTGTGCGCAGGTTGGTAAACCGGGGAATCAAGGAAACCGGCACGCTCGAAAGCGTCCCACACACAGCTGCCATAACACAGGGGCTCGGACGGGATAACGCCTGAGTCGTGTCGGGTGCGCTGTTGCGCCTTATTCCACCGGGTTACCAAGCCCGATCGCTGAATGGGTCAGCGACGTCCAGAGAGTATCCCGTCGAAAAACAGCGCAACAGAGCGGAAAAGTGCCTAAACACGAGATTGGGAGTTTGCCTACAAGGTATGCGGATGTCATCTGATATTGCGACACCGGTAACCGGAATTAAGGTGGCGAGCAATCTCGGGGCAGGTGGATTCTTGAGTTGGCGCCACAGGAGCGGGGCCGAATAAAGGGCTTGACTATCGGATATTTTGAATGAGACAAGTGCCCACGTTTTATGGAATGTGGACACTTGGGGTTTTAAGCTTCATGAAGAGTCAAGACATTTTGCTTTTGTTCAAGATGACCAGCCTTCACGCTCAGGAGGAAAACCTCTTTGGGGTAATGGAGTCGGAGTCAAATTCGAACAGAGTCGAGGAGTTGTTGAAGCCCTGCGTGGTCGGTCAAATGACGGCGGCCGGCCGGGTGGGGCAACCATTGGTCACCTACTCCACCGACGGTGAAGATACTGTATTCCGCCGACAGGATTTCGATTCGCCCTTGGACGATGAGGCAGGGTGGGAAGGGTGGTCGGAGCCGGTAGCTGTTCCACCACTGGCGAGCTGGAGTGAAGGTTACTCGTTGCGTGCGTTGTCTGCTTCACTTGGGCTAAGCAAGAGCGAAGTTTCAAATTCCATCGCCAGGTGTCGTGTGTCCGGGCTGCTCACCAATGACTATGACACCGGACTTCCAAAAGTTAACCGGCGGCAGTTGCTAAACATCACCGAGCACGCTCTGAAATACTTTTTCCCTGTAAAGCCCGGGGCAATGGTTCGCGGCATCCCGACGGGTTTTGCAGCACCGGCACTGTCCAATAGCATCAAAAGTGCTGGCGGACTGATTCCGGTTTGGCCAGATGCACTTGGAGCGGAGCGTGGTCAGGCGATAGAGCCGCTCTACAAGACAGTGCCGGAAGCGGTGAAGAAGGACAGGACTCTTTACCACTATCTTGCGCTTGCTGATGCAATCCGCCTTGGAGGTCCGCGAGAGTGTGGTGTTGCGGTCAACATTCTAAAAGCAGGGATGGGACTGAAATAACATGTCATCCAACGCTGATCACAACTACGAGCTTATAGAGTTTGTTACTGAGGGTTTGGGAGAGGCGTTTCTCGCGGAGGTTGCCTTTGTCGGAGGTTGCACCACAGCCATGCTGGTAACTGATGCTGTTGTGCTGGACGACATTCGCTTCACCGATGATGTTGACCTGGTGATCGAGCTGGCAGGCATTGGCGCCTGGCAGCAGCTTACCGAACGGTTGGCGGCCAGGAATTTCAAGATTACTGGCGAGGATGAAGTGAACTGTCGTTTCCGCTTCAACGACATCGTCGTTGACGTGATGCCTTCTGATCCCGAGGTTCTCGGATATGCCAATCGCTGGTTTGTAGAGGGGCTGGCGCGGGCCAATAAATTTACGTTGCCCAGCGGTACCGTCATCCAGATATTCAAACCGACCTATTTTCTCGCGACAAAACTGGAAGCCTTCAGTGGTCGTGGCGGTGGCGATCCATACCATAAAGACGTCGAAGACATCATTATCTTGATTGATGGACGTCCAGAGCTTTTAGAGGAGGTTCGGCAGGCGGAATCCGAGCTCAAAGAATTCATCACGAATGGAGTTCGAGCACTCAGGGTTCTCAGTGGCATTGACTATGTGATTGAAAGCTCGGGCTCGGTACAGGCCAATCCGGGAAGAGGGCAAATCATTCATGGGCGCATGAAAGAACTGGGCAGCGCATGAAATACCACTTCAGATCGGTAGCAGGGCGAGCCAGGAGAACCAATCATGACTTTGCTGGAGCGCTCTGTGATGGAGAAAACGGCGTATTTGTTATCACGGACGGTACCTCAAGGGTTGGCAGTGGCCAGTTGGCTGAGTCCTTTGTGAAAGGTGTTTTAGAGGTATGGTCAAAACACATTGATCACGGCCTCGATATCACTGAGTGCGAAGCTGTTGAACAGGTACTGCTTTCTATACTGGCCAACCTCCACCCCGTTTTGTTTGCAAGTCACACGGGCGCCACTTGTTATGTGGTGGGTGTCGCTGCTCATGGGAAACTCACGCTTGCGTATGAGGGTGATTGTTCGTGCGGTGTTGTGACGCCGGCAGGCGCGATCGAATGGATTACGTCGCCCCACTGTAAGGCTAACTGGAGGCGCGACCGTTCTCACTCCGAGCTGGCGCAAGATCCCGCTCGACACCGGGTGACTCGATGCTTGAAGGCGAGTCGCGCACCGAACCCTGACTTTGTGTTTCATTCATTGACCCCAAGAGAACGACTGGTATTTGCAACCGATGGCTTTTGGGCGGAGCTAACCGAGTTACAGCAAAGCTACTTGCTAGCAGCGCCGGATGGCAGCTGTATCGATGTAGAAGATGACATCACGTGGATAGATGTTCAGCTTTAGTCTCGGTATCGATAGAAGTTTCGACTGGCAGGAAGTGCTGCAAGTTTGCGTAAAAAAGCCCCCGCAACCGTGAAGTTGCGGGGGCTTTCCGTTGGTGCGCTTCAGATCACTCTGCCGGTTGATCCTTGCTCTGACGCTTCTCGATCAAGTCCACCAGACGCTTGGCCAGCGCCGGGTAGTTCTCGTCGAAGTGGTGGCCGCCGGGCAGTTTCACCGCTTCGCCAACTGCCGTCTTGTCGGTGCAGCCGCTTTCGTCGGTTTCTTCGGCGCCGTAGATGCACACCACTTTGGCCGCTGGCAGCTTGGCCATTTCCGGGCCGGTGGCGGCTTCTTTGCCGGCGTTGCCGAGCCAGCCTTCGACTTCGATTTCGAAGCTGCCGGTGCGGGCGAAGGCCAGCAGGATAATGGCGTCGACGCGTTGCTGCTCGGTGTCCGGCAGGCGGTTGTAGATCGCCGGCAGGACGTCGGCACCGAACGAGTAACCGGTGAGGATGAAGCGCTTGGTGCCCCATTTCTGCCGGTAGTGCTGCATCAGTTCGGTCAGATCCAGTGCGCTTTGTTCAGGGCTCTTGTGCTGCCAGTAGTAGCGCAGGGTGTCGATGCCGACCACCGGGTAGCCAATCTTCGCCATCTCGCCGGCCACGTCGCGGTCGAGGTCGCGCCAGCCGCCGTCACCGGAGAGGAACAGGGTCACGGTGTCTTTGGCCTGACCGGCCGGCACTTCCACTACCGGGATCGCCAGACCGCCGTTGGCCTTGTCGCCGCCGACGAGGATCTTGCGCAGTTCGTTGTTCAGCACCTGCGGCAGGTTGATGTCGTAGTCGCTGATGCTGGTTTCGGCGTTCGGTTGATCGCGCACGAAACCGGCGCTGGTGTCGTCCGGGTTGTCGTTCCATGCCACCAGCCAGTGGCCATGAGCCGCGGATTTCGGCAGCAGGTGGGTGCAACCGGGTTTTTCCAGCGCCAGGTCGACCGAGATCGCCTGGGCCTTGTCGTCCTTCTGCTCGGACAACCAGCGCCAGGCCAGTACCGCGCCAGGGCCGATACCGCTGACCAGCGTGGCCGGGCCATTCAGTTCGCGCAGGCCGGTTTGCAGGGCGCGGCTCTGTTGCAGGCAGTCCTTGGGCAGAATCACCTGAACGATCTGCGCCGAGGCGCTGCGGCTCAGGGTGCTCAGTTGGTTGTCGGTCAACTTCTGGTCGTCATTGACCGCGACCAGCACCTGAGCCTTGGGCTGGGTGCCGGGAATGACGCGGGTCATGACCGTGCCGTCGGCGGCCGTCAGTGGTTGCAGAGTCGGTTGCGGTGCCGGGCGTTTGAGGTACCAGTAACCGCCGCCGGCAATCACGGCCAGCACGATCAGTGCGGCCAGGATGTACTTCAGGGAGCGTTGAATCATCAGCGTTTCACCAATCCAGTCAAGCCGCCCGCGATCAGGGCAGCAGTATCGGCCAGTGCCACCAGCGGATCGAGTCCGGCGGGCACTGCCATATAACGGGGTTCCCAGTCAGGCTGGAACTTGTCTTTGAAGCGGCGCAAGCCTTGGAAGTTGTACAGCTGCTCACCACGGCGGAAGACCATCGAGCCCAGACGCTGGGTCAGCGGTGCACCACGCCGGGGTTGCAACCCCGACAACGGCACCATGCCCAGGCTGAAGCGCGCGTATCCGTGACTCTTATAGTGTTGAATCAGGCCGACCATCAGGAATTCCATGGTCAGCTTGGGGGCGTCCGGGTGCGAGCGCATCAGGTCGAGACTGGCCAGGTCATGGCTGAAAGTCTCGAGCAGGTTGGCGAACGCCACCGGGCGACCTTCGAAGCGAATCACCGCAATGCGGAAATGCTTCAGGTAATCGTCGCTGAATCGACCGAGGGAGAAACCTTTCTCGCGCACGTTCTTGCCGGTCAGCCACGCATCGGAAATCACTTTCAACTCGTCCATCGGCGCCTGGCCCGGCTCATGGATTTCCAGCGACAGACCATCGCGGGTACCACGGTTCCAGGTGTAGCGCAGGTCTTTCATCTCTTTGCCCTTGGCTTCCAGGTCAAAGCGCTGCAGATCGACCCGGGCTTCTTCGCCGAGCTTGATCGCGGTCAGGCCGATGTCCATGTAGTACGGCAGGTTTTCCGCACGTACCTGATAGAACACCGGGCGAGCGTGATGGATGTCGCACAGATCGCGGAACTGCCAGATCATCTCGGCGCGTTGCTGACCGGGGCCGATCGGATCGTACAGTGCCACCAGGCTACGGCCACGGCGGGCGTACATCAGGAAGGCTTCGTCGTTCTGGTGAAACAGCAACGCCTTGTCACCGGTCAGCGCGAGGCCGCCATCGGGTTGCGACGAAGCCATCAGGATTTTCGCCGCGCGATCCAGTTCGTCCGGGGTCGGCAGGTGGATCACCGGGCGCGCGGTACGCAGCAGCCAGGTCAGGGCGATCACCAGCAACAGCACGGCGGCGCCGAGCAGCGAACGCAAGCCGCGCGGGGCGTCAGCGTCGAGGGTGAACTGCCACCACAGTTGATGGCTGTAAGGCACGTCCTGATAGGCGAACAGCAGCAACCAGGTCGAGGCGCCCAACACGCAAAGGCTGGCCACCAGATACAGCGGCGAGAAGGGCAGCTCGGTCAATCGGCTCGGGCGATAAAACGAACGGCGGAACACTCCCAGCAGCGCAGCGGTGAGGGTCATCAGCGTGGCTTCTTCCCAGTCGAAGCCTTTGAGCAGCGAGAGCAGCGCGCCGACCAGCAACAGAATGGTGGTCAGCATCCACGCGGCTGACAGGCGACGGCGCAGGCCCTGCGCCAGCATCAGACACAGCACGCCGATCAGGCTGGCGCCGAAGTGCGAGGCGTCGACCAGGCGATGCGGGATCAGAAAACCGATGTGTTCCAGACGCGTGTCGATCTCCGGGGTGGCGCCGGAAAACAGCAGTACCACACCGGACAGGAACACCAGCACCGCCAGAATCGGTGCGGCCAGACCGGATGCGGCGCGCATGGTCTGGGTCTGGAACAGGCGCTGGCCTTCGTTGATCAGCAAAAACAGGCAGGCCACCAGCAGCGGCAGCACGACGTAGATCAGACGATAGAGCAGCAGGGCGGCGGCCAGCGGCGCGGCACCAAGGGTGTCGGCAAACGCGGCCAGCAGGATCGCTTCGAAGACCCCGACCCCCCCCGGCACATGGCTGAGGACGCCGGCGGCCAGGGCCAGCAGGTACACCAGCAGGAAAGCGCCGAACGGCGGGGCTTCCGGCAGCAGCAGATACAGTACGGTGGCCGCTGCGGCGACGTCGAGGGCGGTGATGATCAGTTGCAGGAAGGTCAGGCGTCGGCCGGGCAGGCGCAGCGTCCGGCGACCGGCCCTGACCAGCAGGTTGTCGCGGTACGGCTGCTCCGGCAGGCGTCGGCGATAGATGCCGATCGCGAGAATCGCGCCCAGACCCAGCACCACCATGGCAATCGTGCCGAGCAGGCCTTCTGACAGGCCCAGTGCGGCGGAGGCGGCGGGCAGGTCGCTCAGGGTCGCGAGAGCCGCCAGCGGTGGCAGGGCGCAACCCAGCGACAGGCTGGCGAACAGCGTCATGTGCGCGACTTCGGAGGCGCCCAGCCCATGGCGTGCATATAAACGGTAGCGCACCGAGCCGCCGGACAGCAGCGACAGGCCGATGGCGTTGCCAATCGCAAATGCGGTGAAGCCGCCCAGCGCCAGAGTGCGCGGCGGCAGTGTCACGCCGGCATAGCGGCTGGCCGACCATTCATAGCCCAGCAAGATGATGAAGCCGACCACCGTCGCAGCCACTGCGCCGAGCAGGGCCGGTTTTGGCACCGCCAGGATCGAGTCGTGCAATGCGTAGAGATCGAGCTCGCTCAGCAGATGGCGACAGGCAATCAGCGCAATGGCAAACAGCAGCAACGTGACCGCCAGACCGATCGGCTGGCGATATTTGCTCAACCGATCCAGCAAGCGCAGGCGCTCGGGTTTGATCGGATGTTCTGCTGTGACGGTGTCTTGTGAATCAGACGAGTTGGCGCGCATCAATCACCTCTTGGATTGTGCGCGACAGGATGGAGGTATCCAGCCAAGTTACCAATCCCTGTAGAAAAAAATAATCACAAAATACTACGCCTCTCATCCGGGATCGGCGAGGGCGGGTCATGGATTGCAGACGTCTTGCCTGCGACTCAAGCATAGTCGCAACTTGGCGGGTCTGATGATCCTGAGCGTTTCACTGCAGCGTGACAGATCATTGTTGCGAAAGGACTTTTTCCACAGATACAAAAAAGGCCACTCTTTCGAGCAGCCTTTTTTGATGTTTGGTTGCGGGAGCCGGATTTGAACCGACGACCTTCGGGTTATGAGCCCGACGAGCTACCAGACTGCTCCATCCCGCGTCTGTGTGGCGGCATTCTACAGGCGAACGGCGAGGTGTCAACCGCTAATCCCGTAAAGGGTCAAATAAGTGTGAATTTGCGTCAAACGGTCGCAGCCCAGCGGTAAGTTTCGGAAATGCAACGAATTCCTGTTCGTGCGGCTGCGCGTGATACAGCACGTCGGTTGAAAAACAGGCGCGCACAAAAAAGGCCACTCTTTCGAGTAGCCTTTTTTGATGTTTGGTTGCGGGAGCCGGATTTGAACCGACGACCTTCGGGTTATGAGCCCGACGAGCTACCAGACTGCTCCATCCCGCGTCTGTGTGTCGGCATTCTACAGAGGATCACCGGGGTGTCAACCTTGAATCTGGATAAATCTGTTCCTGTTCAATCGCTTAGCGCTTTTTGCAGTGCAGGAGAAGGGCGCGCAGGGCAGGTGGGGCAAGGCTTTCAGCTCTATCGGTCGGCGATTCTCGATTGAGAAAATAAATTCATGGTTGTTTTCCTACAACCTGAAAAGAACATTCAGACCACTGGTGCTATATACAGGTGTCAGTGAGATACTGCGTTTCCGGCTCGCCATGTTTCCTTTTCTGTCATGACCCAGCGAAAAATCATCCACGTCGACTGTGACTGTTTCTACGCCGCCATCGAAATGCGCGACGACCCGAACCTGGCCGGCAAGCCCCTGGCGGTGGGCGGGTTGGCGGATCGGCGTGGGGTGATTGCGACCTGCAACTACGAAGCGCGGGCGTATGGCGTACGTTCGGCAATGTCGTCCGGGCATGCCTTGAAACTGTGTCCCGACTTGACCATCGTCAAGCCGCGCATGGAGGCCTATCGCGAAGCCTCGAAGGAAATCCATACGATCTTTCGCGATTACACCGACCTGATCGAGCCACTGTCGCTGGATGAGGCTTATCTCGACGTCTCCGACAGCGCGCATTTTGGCGGCAGCGCCACGCGCATCGCTCAGGATATTCGCCGGCGGGTCTCCAATCAGTTGCACATCACCGTCTCTGCTGGCGTGGCCCCGAACAAGTTTCTGGCCAAGATCGCCAGTGACTGGAAGAAGCCCAACGGGTTGTTCGTGATTACCCCGGATCAGGTCGATGATTTCGTCAGTGGCTTGCCGGTGAGCAAGTTGCACGGCGTCGGCAAAGTCACTGCCGACAAACTGGGCAAGCTCGGCATCGTCGATTGCCTGCAACTGCGCGAGTGGGACAAGCTGGCACTGGTGCGCGAATTCGGCAGTTTCGGTGAGCGACTCTGGAGCCTGGCCCGTGGGATCGATGACCGGTTGGTGCACAACGACAGCCGCCGTCAGTCAATCAGCGTGGAAAATACCTACGACGTCGATCTGCCGGATCTGCGCAGTTGCCTCGACAAACTGCCGGAGCTGCTGGAAACCCTGAAAACCCGCATGGAGCGGATCGACAGCAGCTATCGCCCGGGCAAGCCGTTCGTCAAAGTGAAGTTCCATGACTTTACTCAGACCACACTGGAGCAAGCCGGCGCAGGGCGCGATCTGGGCAGTTATCAGTTGATGCTGACCCAGGCGTTCAACCGGGGCGGGAAACCGGTGCGGTTGTTGGGTGTGGGGGTGAGGCTGGAGGATTTGCGCGGTGGGTTTGAGCAGATGGAGCTGTTTGAGCGGTAGATTTGCGGTGTCCGTCAGGACCTCTTCGCGAGCAAGCTCGCTCCCACATTAGATTGCATTCCACTGTGGGAGCGAGCCTGATCGCGAAGCTTTTGCTGTTAATTCGGTCCTGGATCCGCGACCAGGCGCCCCGCATCCTTGGTCAGCGACTTGAGAAACTCGGCCTGCAACTCAGGATCGTTACGCGTCAGTTCAATGAGGCTTTGTTCCAGCTCGCTGGCCTCTTCCTCCAGACCCAGTTCCGACAGACGCTTGACCCGGTGGACCCACTGGCTCACTTCGTCGTCTTCCAGATCGTCGTAAATCAACCCGTGCGCTTCGAGCAACTTGCTGCGCAAATGGCTGCTGATCGCCAGGGATGAGTCGCTGTGCACGTCATCCTTGCCGTCTTCGACGCTGATCTGCAGCTTGCCGATATGATTCAGGTCATTTTCGGCGAACGGACTGTCCAGCAGGTTCAGGCGCAGCACGCCGTTGCGGTCGGTGGTCATGTCGAAGGTCTGTTTGCCGGCCTTGACCTGCACCGGGCGCTCGCTCCACGGCAGGCTCGAATACTCCATGCGCTTGTCGCGCTGGACTTCATCGATACCGGCCAGGTTCTGTTGCGCACGGCCGTGGGACTGCACGTTCATGAACGGGTTGACCCCGGCAATGCCATAGTTCAACCAGTCTTTGGTCACGCTGTCCGGCAGGTTGCCCAGAGCGAATACGTTGACCACATTGGCGCCGATACCGGCGACCACGGCCACTGCGCCCAGCGGGATCTCGTAGATTTCGCGCCAGGGCTGATAAGGCGTGTAGCGATCGTAACGACGGGTGACTTCGAACTCGGTGACTTCGAAGGTCTTCTGTTCGTTGATTTTCACGCGACGCTGCGGCAGCTCGAGCTCCTTGGGCTCACCGACATCGATCTGCAGGCTGTGATCGAGCAATTTGCGCTCGACCCGCTCTTCGTGCTCGCTGCGCTGTGACATCTGATTGGCACAGCCGCTGACCAGCAGGGCGCCGCACAAGGCGGCACCACCGAGGCCCAAGGTGTTTCGCTTGAACATGAGGTCTCTATCTGGATTCAGCGGCGGATACGGGCCTGAAGGAAGGACAGCACATCGGCGACCGGCAGCGCTTGCGCTTCGGCCTCGGTGCGGCTCTTGTATTCCAGGTTGCCTTCGGCGAGGCTGCGGTCGCTGACCACGATCCGGTGAGGAATGCCGATCAGCTCCATGTCCGCGAACTTGATGCCCGGGCTGGTTTTCTTGTCGCGATCGTCCAGCAGCACTTCGAAACCGGCCGCCGTCAGTTCTGCGTACAGCTTGTCAGTGGCTTCGCGCACCTGCTCGGTTTCATAACGCAGCGGTACCAGAGCGATCTGGAACGGTGCCAGGGTGTCGCTCCAGATGATGCCTTTTTCGTCGTTGTTCTGCTCGATGGCGGCAGCGACCACGCGGGATACGCCGATACCGTAGCAACCCATTTCCAGGGTGACCGGCTTGCCGTTCTCGCCCAGCACTTCGCACTTCATCGCCTTGCTGTACTTGTTGCCCAGCTGGAAGATGTGCCCGACTTCGATGCCGCGCTTGATTTCCAGGGTGCCTTTGCCGTCCGGGCTTGGGTCACCGGCCACGACGTTACGCAGGTCGGCAACGGTTGGAACCGGCAGATCGCGCTCCCAGTTCACGCCGAAGTAGTGCTTGTCGTCGATGTTCGCACCGATGCCGAAGTCGCTCATCAGTTCGACCGAGCGGTCGATGATGATCGGCAGCGGCAGATTCAGCGGGCCGAGCGAACCGGCGCCGGCGCCAATGGCGTCACGCAGTTCGGCATCGGAAGCCATGACCAGCGGGCTGGCCACGCCTGGTTGGTTGGCAGCCTTGATTTCGTTCAGCTCATGGTCGCCACGGATGATCAGGGCAATCAGCTTGCCTGGCTCTTCGGCGTGGACGATAAGGGTCTTGATGGTCTTTTCAATCGGCAGATTGAATTTTTCCACCAGCGCGGCAATGGTCTTGGTGTCTGGAGTGTCGACCAGGCGCAGCTCTTCGGCCGGCGCTGGACGCGAGGTTTCCCGTGGCACGGCTTCGGCTTTCTCGATGTTTGCCGCGTAGTCGGAACCGTTGCTGAAGACGATGTCGTCTTCGCCGGACTCGGCCAGTACGTGGAATTCGTGGGAGCCGGCGCCACCGATCGAGCCGTTGTCGGCTTCAACCGGACGGAATTTCAGGCCCAGACGGGTGAACACGTTGCAGTACGCCTGATGCATGCGGTCGTAGGTGACCTGCAGCGAAGCCTGATCGGCGTGGAACGAGTAGGCGTCCTTCATGATGAATTCGCGGCCGCGCATCAAACCGAAGCGTGGGCGGATTTCGTCACGGAATTTGGTCTGGATCTGGTACAGGTTGATCGGCAGCTGTTTGTAGCTGCTCAACTCGTTGCGCATCAGATCGGTGATCACTTCTTCGTGGGTCGGGCCCGCGCAGAAGTCGCGACCGTGGCGGTCTTTGATGCGCAGCAACTCAGGGCCGTATTCTTCCCAGCGTCCCGATTCCTGCCACAGCTCGGCCGGTTGGGTGCTCGGCATCAACACTTCAAGAGAGCCGGCAGCGTTCATCTCTTCGCGAACGATGGCTTCAACCTTGCGCATTACCCGCAAGCCCATCGGCAGCCAGGTGTACAGGCCCGAAGCGAGTTTGCGGATCATGCCGGCGCGCAGCATCAGCTGGTGGCTGACGACGACCGCATCGGAAGGCGTTTCTTTCTGTGTGGCGAGCAAAAATTGACTGGTGCGCATGGTTGGCCGTTGTCGGTTGCTATGACTGGAAATGACGGAGCAGTGTACCGGCGAGATTTGCCGACGTACAGGATTGCGCTCGGCGGTGAGGCGCTACGGCGGGAATCCTCCCGCCGTAGCTGAAGTGTCCTACGACTCTTCGACGACGGAGGTTGGTGCCGGCTCTGGCGTTGGCGTCGGGCCCGCACGGCGATTTTCCTGGAACCAGTGCAGGGCGATCAGCAGCAGTGTCGGCACGCCGAGCAGTGCGGTGATCATGAAGAAGCTGTGGTAGCCGAACTTCTCGACCATCACCCCTGAATAGCCACCCATCAGGCGTGGCAGCAACAGCATGATCGAACTGAGCAGGGCGTACTGGGTGGCCGAGAACTTCAGGTTGGTCAGGCTCGACAGGTAGGCGACGAACGCCGAGGTCGCAAGCCCTGAACTGAAGTTGTCGAGGGAAATGGTCACCACCAGCATCTTCAGGTTCGGCCCCATATCGGCGAGCATCACGAACAGCAGATTGGTTGCCGCTGACGCCGCGCCACCGATGAACAGGATCGGCAGGATACCGAAGCGCACAATCAGCAGGCCGCCCATACCGGCGCCGACGAGGGTCATGATCAGGCCAAAGATCTTGCTGACGCTGGCGATCTGATCCTTGGTGAAGCCCTGGTCGATGTAGAACACGTTGGCCATCACGCCCATCACCGTGTCGGACATCCGATAGGTCGCGATCAGTCCGAGTAGCAGCAACGCCTGCCAGCGGTAGCGCAGGATGAAGTCATTGACTGGCGTCAGCACCGGGGCCAGGCCGCGACGGCCCATGGTCGACAGGCACAGGCCGGTGAGCAGGGTGTAGAGAATGGCGCGCAGGAAGGCGCGGTCTTCGAGCAGCAGGTCGAGCGGACTCATGTTGCCGAACAACACGCTGGCGAAATCGGTGTTATAGAGCTGGGTAAACATCGCCGGAACTGACACCAACAGCACGATCAGCACGAATACCGAGGCCAGTTGATGCACGAAGCTGTAGCGACCGGCCTGCAGTTGCGTGCGCAGTGGCACCGGCGGCTCGCGCATCAGCAGCGAAGTCAGCAGGGCAGGGACCATCAACACGCCGAACAGGGCGTAGGTGCCGGTCCAGGCCGAATGTTGATAGTTGAAGCCGGTGGAGCCGAAGCCTTCGGCGAAGAACAGTGCGCCCGCCGTGGCCAACAGGGCGGCGACGCGATAGCCGGACATGTAACTGGCCGCCAGCGCAGCCTGCCGGCTGTCGTCGGCAATTTCCAGGCGATAGGCGTCGACCGCGATGTCTTGGGTGGCGGAGGCGAAAGCGACGATAACGGCAATCGCAATCAGCCAGGACAGGTGTTTCTGCGGATCACAGAAGCCCATGCCGATCAGGCCCAGAATCACCAGGGTCTGCGAGAGCACCAGCCACGAACGGCGGCGGCCCAGCTTGCCCAATAAAGGCAGGCGCCATTGGTCGAGCAACGGTGACCAGACCCATTTGAAGGCGTACGCCAGACCGATCAGGCTGGCGTAGCCGATGGTTTCACGGGCAACGCCGGCCTCACGCAGCCAGACGGAAAGCGTCGAAAACACCAGCATGTACGGCAGGCCGGCAGCAAAACCGAGCAACAACAGCACGAGCGTCGAGGGACTGGCATAGGCGGCGAGCGCGGCGCGCCAGGTTTTACGGGGCATGGGCTGAAGTCTGCCTCAAGATTGCGAAAACAAAGCGCGCACTCTAACCGCTGTGCTCTACCGGACGCCAGCCATGGCGCTGAATATCCACACGATTGTTCAGGACGGTGACGCTTTCAGAGCGTAATCGTGCCCGTTGTTCGTCCCCCGAGGGGCTGCCCAGCGGCAGACTGATCCGACCGCCGGCACCCAGTACCCGGTGCCACGGCAGTTTGGTATCTCCGGGTAATTGGCTCAGGGTCCGACCGACCCAGCGGGCGGCACGCCCCAGCCCTGCGAGTTCAGCCAACTGACCATAGCTGACCACCTTGCCTTCAGGTACTTGAGCAAGGGTCGAATAAAGCGCCGTGCGTCGGATTTGCGCCTCGCTTTCATCGGGATGGTTCGGCTCTTTCACCTGCGCGATTCCTGAATATCAGTCGTGTGGATGGGCTTAAGCGTAATCGCTCGTTGGCCAGATGAGAAATGAACTCAATGGAAATCGCCCGGTCAGTCCTTGTCAGGGTCTTATTCCCACGGATAATGCCGACCTTTTCGCAAACTTGAGCCCTCGATCCGCTTATGTTGTCCAGAACCTTGTTGTGCCTTGCTGTCTTCAGTGCCTCCACGCCGCTGCTTGCCGATACCGTCTGGTTGAAAAACGGTGACAAGTTGAGCGGCAAGATTTCCGTTTTCGATGGCGGCAAATTGCTGATCCAGACCCAGTATGCAGGTGCGGTCAGCATCGACTGGAAAGAGGTCAAGACCCTGCAAAGCGATCAGGAGCTGCTGGTCAAACAGGACGCCTACAACGGTGAAAAAGCCAAGTCGCTGACCGCTGCCGATGACGGCAAGGTCACCCTGGCCAACGGCGAAGCGCCGAAAACCGTGGAGCTGGCGAGCATTCAGCAGATTCTCAAGCCGAAACCGGTGGTCGAGGATCTGGTGTGGAAGGGTAACGTTGGCCTGGCCCTGGATTATCAGCGTGCGGAAAAGGACACCGACGACTACGACATCGACTTCAAGACCACCGCGCGTCATGGCCGCTGGCGGCACACCGCCGAGGGCGAATACAACCGCGAAGTGCAGGACGAGCAGGTCACCACCAATAACTGGCGTGCCGAATACGCACTCGACCGCTTCCTGACTGACAAGTGGTTCTGGCAGGGTCGCCTGAACTACAAGCGTGACTACGTTGAAGAGCTGTCGCGTCAGCGTGTGGTCGGCACCGGTCCGGGTTACCAGTTCTGGGATGACGAACTGGGCGCGTTCTCGCTCGGCTCGCTGCTCAACCGCACCGATTACGAGTACAGCGATGGCGGCAAGGACAACTTCTACTCGGTCGCCATGAAGTGGGATTACAACCGTTACCTGATCGGCAAAAAAGTCGAGTTCTTCACCAATGGCGAACTGGGCAAGCCGCTATCTGACGTAGCCAACTACGCGCTGGATGCCGAGATGGGCTTGCGCTACAAGGTCACCGACTGGGCCTCGCTCAACCTCAAGGCTGAGCGCGACATCATCAGCGGCACCAAGGATGCGGATTTGAACAAGACCCGCTACACCGCAGGGTTTGGCGTGGCCTGGTAAAGCAGAAGCAAAAGATCGCAGCCTGCGGCAGCTCCTACAGGAGGACTGTCGCAGGCTGCGATCTTTTTTTGCGCATGGAAAAACACGCGCCCACAAAAAAGCCCCGCTTTTGAGGGCGGGGCTCTTTTCTAAAGAAGCTACAAGTTAGATAACTTGTACTTCTTCAGCTTGCATGCCTTTCTGACCGCGGGTAGCGATGAAAGAAACCTGTTGGCCTTCTTTCAGGCTTTTGAAGCCGTCGGACTGGATAGCTTTGAAGTGAACGAACAGGTCGTCACCGGATTGTGGAGTGATGAAGCCGAAGCCTTTTTCATCGTTGAACCACTTAACGGTACCGGTTTGGCGATTAGACATGGTGTAACTCCTTGAACAAAGATAACTGCGACTCAGGAAGAACCCTGGCCGAGACTGAGTGCAAAGAGCAGGAAAAATTCTTGTAGATGGTTGGATCGAAATTCAACATATCGTGTAGAGATTCTCAGTGACACAAGCAACACAGTGGCGCCACCTTAACCCTTTTTCCGGAACGTGCCAATGTTTCTTGCGAAGGTTTCTCTGTTTTAGGGATCGACGGTGTGACGGTTCGTCGCCAGGGCCTGTATTTCCAGGGTGTTCGGCGAGAATTGCAGCGCGGACTTTGAACCCGGCGGCGCGCCCGGTAAGATGCCGGACAGATTTTTTCCACCTCGCTATTCAGGACACCCGCCATGAGCATCAAATCGGACAAGTGGATTCGCCGCATGGCGCAGGAACACGGCATGATCGAGCCTTTCGTCGAGCGCCAGGTGCGCGGCAGCGACGACAGCCGTGTGATCTCCTACGGTGTGTCGAGCTACGGCTACGACGTGCGCTGCACCAACCATTTCAAGGTGTTCACCAACATCAATTCGGCGATCGTCGATCCGAAGAACTTCGACGCCGGCAGCTTCGTCGACATTCACAGCGACGTCTGCATCATTCCGCCGAACTCCTTCGCCCTCGCCAGCACCGTCGAATACTTCCGCATTCCGCGCAACGTATTGACCATCTGCCTGGGTAAAAGCACCTACGCGCGCTGCGGCATCATCGTCAACGTGACCCCGCTCGAGCCTGAGTGGGAAGGTCACGTGACGCTGGAGTTCTCCAACACCACCAACCTGCCGGCGAAAATCTACGCCAACGAGGGCGTGGCGCAGATGCTGTTCCTCGAATCCGACGAGCAATGTGAAGTTTCGTACAAGGACCGCGGCGGTAAATATCAGGGCCAGCGTGGCGTGACCCTGCCGCGTACCTGATCCATCCGGCAGTTCGCGGGAATTCTTTGGCGGGCAGACACTCTATGGGGTGTACTGCCCGTTTTTGCTTCTGGTAAAGCGGGCCTTCGCCGAGGAGGGTTCCATGAAGATCGATCCGCATATCACCGCCGAACTGGCAAGGCTTGAGCCCAATCAGGTTGGCGTTTTGGCCTGGTCCTTGTTGGCCCACCCGCTGAACATGGCCGGCGGGATTCCCGGTCAGCCTGATCCCGATACCCCCAACGAACAACCGACCGAACCGGGCGAGCCGACGCTGCCGGATGAGCCACCACCCGCGCCAGTGGCCTGAGCCGCTACCCCATGAATGGCCAGTCAGCTGAGGTTTGCCAAAGACCTCAGCTGACTGGCCATATTTCCTCGTCGCCGATGACGAAAATCCTGCAGGCGTGGTCTTTCTCCACCGGATAGCCGCCGGTAAACGCGCCAAACGCCGGAAGCAGGCTCAAACGCTCGCCCAGCCGGAAGCAGGCCAGGCGCAGGCTTTGCCGCCCCTTGCCGGTAAGCCGATAGACCGGGTGCACGTGCCCGGCCAGCACATGCCGTTCGGGGTGCGGGTCGGGTTCGTGTTGCAGGGCAAACGGCCCGAGCAGCAACGGTTCCGGCACCACCCGGATGTTCAATGATGCCGGAGGATCCCCCGCGCGCTTGTCATGGTTGCCACGAATCAGCGTCATCGGCAGATCCGCATGCCGTGTGCGCCATTCGGCCAAGGCATTCAACGTACCGGCCGCATGAGAGCCGGGACCGTGCAGAAAGTCGCCGAGGAAGATCAACTGACGACACGGCAGTTTTGCCAGCAAGCGGTCGATCACTTCGATATTCGCTGTCGTAGTGCCTTGCGGCACTGGCTGGCCGAGGCTGCGATAGGCGGCAGCCTTGCCGAAATGCACATCGGCGATCAACAGCGCTTGCTGCGCCGGCCAGTACAAGGCCTTTTCCGGCAGCAGCCAGAGTTCTTCGCCGGCCAGGCGCACCGGATAACCGCCGCTCATCAGGCTTTACCTTTGTCAGCAGATTTTTCCAGGTCGCCAACCATGCGCCGGATGCGGTCGGCGAGTTTTTCCGAACTCATGCTTTCGCGCATGCGCTCCACCAGCAACGGAAAGCCCAGCGGTGTAGGACGTTTGATCGGGTGCATGTCCAGTTTCATCCGGTTGATCCGCTCCAGTGTCTGTTCCAGACGACGAATATCCAGTTCTTCCCGTAGGACTTCTTCCCCGGCCTGAGCCAGCAGCAGGTTGTCGGCGTCGTATTGCTTGAACACTTCAAAGAACAACCCGCTGGAGGCCTGCACCTGACGGGTGCTTTTCGGCGCGCCGGGATAGCCGGCGAACACCAGCCCGGCGATCCGCGCGATTTCACGGAAGCGCCGCAGCGCCAGCTCCCCGGCATTGAGGCTGGCCAGCACGTCGCGCAACAGATGATCGGGGCTGAGCAGCGCCGCATCGAGTTGCCCGGACCAATCGACCGGCGTGGCGCTGAGCAACTCCAGCCCGTAATCATTGACTGCAATCGAGAACGTCAGTGGCTGGCGTTGACTCACACGCCACGCCAACAGGCTGGCGAGCCCCAGATGCACCTGGCGCCCGGCAAACGGGTAGAGGAAAAGGTGCCAGCCCTCGCGGGATTTCAGTACCTCCGCCAACAGACTGTCAGAGGTGGGCAGACCCGACCAGCGCGCCTGGGTTTGCAGCAACGGCTGCAGCGCGTGCATTTCCGCGCCGACGAACTCACCGCGCGCTGCCGCCGTGAAGCGGCTGACTACGGCGGCGGCCAGTTCGTTGGAGAGTGGCATCCGCCCGCCGTTCCAGCGTGGTACGGCGGCCTTTTTCGCGGTGCTGCGTTTGACGTAAGCGGTCATGTTTTCCACCCGCACCAATTCCAGCAGACGCCCGGCGAACAGGAAACCGTCGCCCGGTTTCAGCCGCGCGATAAAACCTTCCTCGACACTGCCCAACTGCTTGCCGCCGCCACCCTTGCTCCAGAATTTCAGGTTGATACTGGCGTCGCTGACGATGGTGCCGATGCTCATGCGATGCCGGCGGGCGAGTCGTGCGTCGGGGACGCGCCAGACGCCGTGTTCATCCGGTTCGACCCGGCGGTAATCCGGATAGGCCGTCAGCGACATCCCGCCATGACGTACGAAAGCCAGCGCCCAGGCCCAATCCGCCAGCGTGAGGTCACGATAGGCCCAGGCACCACGGACTTCTTCGTACAGCTCTTCGGGAATGAAGCCACCGCCCAGCGCCATGCTGACCAGATGCTGCACCAACACATCGAGCGGTTTGTGCGGCGACAGGCGCGGTTCGATGAGTCGTTGCGCCACGGCGTCGCCTGCGGCAGCGGCTTCGATCAGTTCCAGGCTGTGGGTCGGCACCAGCGTCACTCGCGAGGTGCGCCCCGGCGCGTGACCGGAGCGCCCGGCGCGTTGCATCAGCCGCGCCACGCCTTTCGCCGAGCCGATTTGCAGCACCCGCTCCACCGGCAGAAAGTCCACGCCCAGATCCAGGCTCGACGTGCAGACCACGGCTTTCAACTGCCCGTCCTTCAACGCTTGCTCGACCCAGTCGCGGGTCTCGCGGGACAGTGAGCTGTGGTGCAGCGCGATCAACCCGGCCCAGTCCGGCCGCGCCTCGAGCAGCGCCTGATACCAGATTTCCGATTGTGCGCGGGTATTGGTGAACACCAGGCTGCTGGCGCAGGCGTCCAGTTCGGCAACAACCTGCGGCAGCATCTTCAGACCGATGTGCCCGGCCCACGGAAACCGCTCGATGGCCGGTGGGATCAAGGTGTCGACCTCGAGTGATTTTTCACTCTGGCCCTGCACGCTGATGCCGCCACCCTGTGGGATCAGCACCTGTTCGGCGTGGGCTTGATTACCGAGGGTGGCGGACACGCCCCAGACGATCAGTTCGGGTTGCCAATGGCGCAGGCGGGCGAGGGCCAGTTGCAGCTGTACGCCGCGTTTGTTGCCGAGCAATTCATGCCATTCATCGACGACGATCATGCGCAGGCTCGACAGCGCGGTTTTCGCATCGGCACGGGCGAGCAGCAGGGTCAGGCTTTCCGGGGTGGTGATCAGCGTGGTCGGCAGGCGCCGGCCCTGACGCGCACGTTCGGCGCTGCTGGTGTCGCCGGTACGCAGGCCGATGCTCCATGGAATCTGTAAATCAGTGACCGGCGCTTGCAAGGCGCGCGTGGTGTCGGCGGCAAGGGCACGCATGGGCGTGATCCATAGCACGGTCAGCGGTTCGCTCTGGGGTTTGCGTTTACTGGTCGTGGCTGCGGACGCCGCTGAACGGGCGAAGCGGTTGAGCGCGGCGAACCACACCGCATAGGTTTTACCGGCGCCGGTGCTGGCGTGGAGCAAACCCGACTGACCTTGTTTGACGGCGGCCCACACCTGCTTTTGAAAGGCGAACGGCTTCCAGTTGCGTGCGCTGAACCAGGTTTTTGCGAGGTCGGGGGATTTCGCCATGCCGGCTGCGCGCTCTGAAAGTGTTCCTTCAGTGACCGCGCGGCAGGTCGACAAGTTTGATTTTTCAGGCTGGAACGGTGTGCTTTTTTGTAGGAGTGAGCCTGCTCGCGATGACGTCAGCACATTGAACATTGATGTGTCTGCAACACCGCTATCGCGAGCAGGCTCACTCCTACAGGGGACGGTGTCCGGGGTTACTTGAGGTTCCCGCTGAGGAACTGCTTCAGCCGTTCGCTCTTCGGGTTGCCCAGCACGTCTTCCGGTGCGCCTTCTTCTTCCACCAGCCCCTGATGCAGGAACAACACCTGGCTGGAAACCTTGCGGGCGAAGCTCATTTCATGGGTCACCATGATCATCGTCCGGCCTTCCTCGGCCAGTCCCTGAATCACCCGCAACACCTCACCCACCAGCTCCGGGTCGAGGGCCGAGGTCGGTTCGTCGAACAGCATCACTTCCGGCTCCATCGCCAGTGCCCGGGCAATCGCCACGCGCTGTTGCTGGCCGCCGGAGAGAAACGCCGGGTACTGATCGGCCACCCGCGCCGGCAGGCCGACCTTGTCCAGGTAGCGGCGGGCGCGGTCTTCGGCTTCCTGCTTGCTGCAGCCCAGCACCCGGCGCGGGGCCATGGTGATGTTTTCCAGCACGGTCATGTGGCTCCACAGGTTGAAATGCTGGAACACCATGGCCAGTCGCGTGCGCAGGCGTTGCAGTTCATTCGGATCGGCGACGTGCATGCCGTGGCGGTCGGTGACCATGCGGATCGCCTGGCCGTCGAGGCTCATGGCGCCATCGTTGGGTTGTTCGAGGAAGTTGATGCAGCGCAGAAAGGTGCTTTTACCCGAGCCGCTGGCGCCGATCAGGCTGATCACGTCGCCGGTCTTGGCCTTGAGCGAAACGCCTTTGAGTACCTGATGGTCGCCATAGCTTTTGTGCAGACCTTCAACCGTCAATTTGTACATGGGACAGACATCCTCAAGGCGAAAGTAGGTAGCCGCTGCGATAGGCTTCGGCGCCCGCCACGTGGGCGATCACCATGCCGGCAGTGGCCATGCGCCGCAGCGAGCGGGCGTACAGCAGGCCGGCGGCAGTGCAATGAATGGGGGTGACCCGGTCGTGGATCGGGTCGATGATTTCGGCAATCTGTTGCCCGGCTTGCAGGTATTGCCCGGCCGTGGCGGTGTACACCAGCAAGCCGCCCACCGGCGTGGTCACCGGTTCGACGCCGGCCAGCGGCGTGGCGGGGAAGGGCAGGGGCGGCTGCGGCTTGGTCTCGCCGACGATCGCGTCGAACTGGATCAGGTAATCGATCAAGGCCTGGCAGTCACGGCTGGCCAGCGGGTGATTGACGTCACCCTGGCCGCGCAACTCCACGGTCACCGAAAAACTGCCCAGCGGAATCTCGAAGTGTTCGCCAAAGCGTTCCTGCAGTTGCCACCACAGCAGGGTGAAGCATTCGTCGAACGATTGGCCGCCTGAGTCGGTCGCCAGCAGACTGGCCTGGGCTTCGATGTAACGCGCCAGCGGCTCGACCTGCGGCCACGCCTCGGGGGTGGTGTAGAGGTGAACCACGGATTCGAAATCGCAGTGCAGGTCCAGCACCATGTCGGCGTCGCACGCCAGCCGTTGCAGGGTCAGGCGCTGGGATTGCAGCTGCGTGCCGGGCGTTTGCCGGGCGAGCGCGTTGCGCAGGCTGGCGCGGATCAGCTCAAGGTTGCGTTGCGGGTCGTCGCTCAGCTTGCCTTCGATGTCGTTGCCGATTTCTTCGCTGAGGTCGACGAACCAGCGATTGAAATTCTGCCCGCTTTCCATCTCGTAACGGCCCAGCGGTACGTCCATCAGCACTTGTTCGAGGCCGACCGGATTGGCCACCGGCACCAGCACGATCTGACTGCGCAGGCGCCCGGCGGCTTCCAGCTCCGCCAGGCGCTGCTTGAGGTGCCAGGCCACGAGCATGCCGGGCAGTTCGTCGGCATGCAGCGAGGACTGGATGTAGATCTTGCCTTGGGCCTGCTCCGGGCCGAAGTGGAAGCTGTGGATCTGTCGTGCGGTCCCCGGCACCGGGGCCAACAGGTCATGGATCTGGTGTCGCATTACAAGTTTTCCTAGTGGGTCGGCCCGAGGAACGCCAGCCATCGGCGTTCGGCGAGGCGGAACAGGCCGACCAGCGCAAAGGTAATGGTCAGGTAGATCAGCGCGGCGATGCCGAACGACTGGAAGGTCAGGTAGGTCGCCGAGTTGGCGTCCCGCGCAACTTTCAGGATGTCGGGGATGGTCGCGGTGAAGGCCACGGTGGTCGAGTGCAGCATCAGGATCACTTCGTTGCTGTAATACGGCAACGACCGGCGCAGCGCCGAAGGCATGATCACGTAGGCGTACAGCTTCCAGCCGGTCAGTCCGTAGGCCTTGGCCGCTTCGACTTCGCCATGGTTCATGCTGCGGATCGCCCCGGCGAAAATCTCCGTGGTGTAGGCGCAGGTGTTCAGGGCGAACGCGAGGATCGTGCAGTTCATCGCATCGCGAAAGAAACTGTCGAGCAACGGCTGCGCGCGCACGGCGGCCAGGCTGTAGATCCCGGTGTAGCAGATCAGCAACTGGATGTAGAGCGGCGTGCCACGGAACAGGTAGGTGTAGAACTGCACCGGCCAGCGCACATAAAAATGCGAAGACACACGGGCGATCGACAACGGGATCGACACCAGAAAACCGATGAAGATCGAGGCGCTGAGCAGCCACATGGTCATCGCCAGACCGGTGATGTTGTTGCCGTCGGTATAAAGGAAGGGTTTCCAGTATTCCTGCAGGAGTTCGATCATCGTACGGCCTCCCGGGCACCGGCGGCGTAGCGACGCTCGAGCCAGCGCAGGATGACGTTGGATGCACTGGTGATCAGCAGATAGATCAAGGCGGCGAGTACCAGGAAGTAGAACAGTTGATAGGTGCTTTTACCGGCGTCCTGCGCGGCTTTGACCAGATCGGCCAGACCGATGATCGACACCAGTGCGGTGGCCTTGAGCATCACCATCCAGTTGTTGCCGATGCCCGGCAGAGCAAAGCGCATCATTTGCGGGAACACCACAAAGCGAAAACGCTGGCCGCGCTTGAGGCCGTAGGCGGTGGCCGCTTCGACCTGACCGCGTGGTACGGCGAGGATCGCCCCACGGAAGGTTTCGGTGAAATACGCGCCATAGATGAAGCCCAGGGTGATCACCCCGGCGGTAAAGGAGTCGATCTCGATGTAGTCCCACTCCATGACGTCGGTCAGGGCGGTCAGCCAGGTTTGCAGGCTGTAGAAAATCAGCAGCATCAGCACCAGGTCCGGCACCCCGCGAATCAGCGTGGTGTAGAGCTGGGCAGGCAGGCGCAGCAGTTTCGATTTCGACAGTTTGGCACTGGCGCCCAAGAGGCCGAGCAACACGGCCACCAGCAGCGACAACGCCGACAATTTGATGGTCATCCAGGTGCCTTCCAACAGCAACGGACCGAAGCCCTTGAGGCTGAAGGCGGAGAGCCCCAGATTTTGTAAGAGGTTTTCGAACATAAATCAGCAACCTGAGCGGATGGAAAAGGCGCCCATCGTGGATGGGCGCCGGGGGCATTATTTGCCGCTGTACAGATTCAGATCGCCAAAGTGTTTCTTTTGAATCTCGGCGTATTTGCCGTCATCGTGTAACGCTTTGATACCTTTATCTAAAAGCGCCTTCAGCTCTTTGTTACCTTTCTTAATACCGACAGCGGTTTTGGCTGGCAGCAATTCACTGTCGACCGGCTTGCTGACTTCGTAGTTGGCGCCATCCGGCGACTTCAAAAAGCCCAGTTCGGCTTGCAGCATGTCCTGAATCGAGGCGTCGAGACGGCCGTTTTTCAGGTCGGCGTAGACCTGATCCTGGTTGGCGTAAGCCTGGATTTTCACCCCGGCCTTCTCCAGCACAGCCTTGGCGTAGGCTTCCTGAATGGTGCCTTGCTCGTAACCGACCGATTTGCCCTTGAGGGACGCGACGTCATCGCTCAGGCCGGAGCCCTTCTTGAACACGTAGGAAGTCGGGCCGGAGAACAGCTCGCTGGAGAAGTCGATCGCCTTTTCACGGGCCGGGGTCACGGTCATCGACGAGATCACACCGTCGAATTTGTTGGCGTTGAGGCCCGGAATCATGCCGTCGAAGTCGCTTTCAACCCATTTGCACTTGACCTTCAGCTCGGCGCAGATCGCGTTGCCCAGGTCGATGTCGAAGCCCACCAGGCTGCCGTCAGCCGCTTTCGACTCGAACGGTGCGTAGGAAGGATCAACGCCAAAACGCAGCTCTTTGTATTCCTTGGCCAGCGCGGAGCCGGCAGCCATGCACAACGCCAGTGCAGAAAGGGTCAGCAATGCTTTTTTCATTATTCAATCCCTAAGAACCAATATGAGCGCTTGTGGCGCAGAATTATTGTTACTGCAACGCGTACGACCTATAGAAAGTAGCAATTTCCGAACCAGAGTCCCGAACAAGTGTTTTAAAAGGTTGGGGGAGGGAGAAGGGAGAGGGATTGGTGCACGAAAATGGGCGCGGGGAATGAGCTGCACCAAGTTGGGTCGATGCAGAATTTTTTAGTGATGTGATGAGCTATTGTGGCGAGGGAGCTTGCTCCCGCTGGAGGGCGAAGCACTCCCCCAGGATTTTTCAGACAGACCGCATTTTTTGCGACTGCCGCGCAGTCGGGCGGGAGCAAGCTCCCTCGCCACAGGGAGTGCATTCAGTTGATTGTAATCAGTGTCCCGGAAAACCCGGTCAGGCCAGCAAATCCTGCAATGTCGCCAGGCTGTCGGCCTCATCCACCGTTTTATCCTGCCGCCAGCGCAGCATGCGCGGAAAACGCACGGCGATCCCGCTCTTGTGCCGCCGCGACAGGGCGATGCCTTCGAACCCCAACTCGAACACCAGACTCGGTTTGACGCTGCTGACCGGGCCGAATTTTTCCACGGTGGTCTTGCGCACAATGCTGTCGACCTGGCGCATCTCTTCGTCGGTCAGCCCCGAATAGGCCTTGGCGAACGGCACCAGCGCGCGTTGGCTGGACTCCGGCGGGCCGTCCCATACGGCGAAGGTGTAATCGCTGTAGAGACTGGCGCGCCGGCCATGTCCGCGCTGGGCATAGATCAACACCGCATCGACGCTGAACGGATCGACCTTCCACTTCCACCACACGCCCATGTCCTTGGTGCGGCCCACGCCATACAGGGCATCGCGGGCCTTGAGCATCATGCCCTCGACCCCGAGGCGCCGT
This sequence comes from Pseudomonas sp. GM30, assembly GCF_000282275.2. Lineage (NCBI taxonomy): Bacteria > Pseudomonadati > Pseudomonadota > Gammaproteobacteria > Pseudomonadales > Pseudomonadaceae > Pseudomonas > Pseudomonas sp. GM30. The sequence goes on from NZ_AKJP02000001.1 coordinate 137,188, forward strand.
GACGCCTCGCGCTGACGGGCCAGATCGAACCAGTCACTGCCGGTCAGAATCGGCGAGGGCAGTAACACCGGGTTGTTACCGTGGGCGATCACTTGTTCCAGTTGCGCCCGCCGTTCGGCCTGCGGACGGTTACGCCAGTCCTCGCCCTGCCACTCCAGCAAATCGTAAGCGAGCACCACCACCGGCACCTCTTCGAGGATTTTCCTGTCCAGGGTCTTGCGCCCGATCCGTTGCTGCAGCAGGGCGAACGGTTGCACCGCGGGTGGCTCTGTCGATTGCGGATCGAAGGCGTCTTCGGTGCTCGGGTGGGTACTTTTCCAGACCACGATTTCGCCGTCGATCACCGTGCCGTCAGGTAACGAGTGGATCAAGGTATCGAATTCGGGGAAGCGTTCGGTCACCAGCTCTTCACCCCGTGACCAGACCCACAACCGACCCTCGCGCTTGACCACCTGCGCGCGGATGCCATCCCACTTCCATTCCACCTGCCATTTGCTCGCCGGCCCCAGCAGCCCTTCAAATTCCTCGACCGGTTGCGACAAGGCATGCGCGAGGAAAAACGGGTAGGGCTGGCCGCCACGTTGCGCATGTTCGTCGGCGGATTCCGGCGCGATCAGTTTCAGGTAGCTGGTCGCGTTCGGCCGGTTCGACAGGTCGGTGTAACCCACCAGGCGCTGCGCCACGCGTTTGCTGTCGAGGCCGGCCATCGACGCCAGAGCGCGAGTGACCAACAGTTTCGACACGCCGACGCGGAAGCTGCCGGTGATCAACTTGATGCACAGCATCAGGCTCGGCCGATCCAGTTGCGCCCACAGCGCGGGCAGATGGCGAGCGAGGTATTCCGGGGTTTCACCGCGCAGCGGCAGCAGCTTGTGTTCGATCCATTCGGCAAGGCCGGCCTCGGAGCTGTGCAGATTTTCCGGCAGCACCAGGGAAATGGTTTCCGCCAGATCGCCGACAGCCTGATAACTTTCCTCGAACAGCCACGGCTCCAGCCCCGAGACCTCGACGGCCAGTTCGCGCAGGATGCGCACCGGCACCAATTGTCTTGGGCGCCCACCGGACAGAAAGTACACCGCCCACGCCGCATCCTGCGGTGCAGCCTTGGCGAAGTAGGTTTGCATGGCGGCCAATTTGGCGTTGCTGGACGTGGTGGCGTCGAGTTCGGCATACAACTCGGCGAAGGCTTTCATGCTTGCACCTCGGCGATCACAGGTTCGGCGCTGATGTTTTCCTCTTCATCGTCGCCGTATTCGGTGTTGAAACCCTGCGCATCCAGACCCTTTTCTCGCAGATGCCGCACCAGCACGCCGATCGAACCGTGGGTGACCATCACCCGTTCGGCGCCGGTCTGTTCGATGGCCCAGAGCAGGCCGGGCCAGTCGGCGTGATCCGACAACACGAAACCGCGATCCACACCGCGCCGCCGGCGGGTGCCGCGCAAACGCATCCAGCCACTGGCAAACGCATCGCTGAAATCACCGAAGCGGCGCATCCAGGTGCTGCCGCCCGCCGAGGGCGGGGCGATGACCAGCGCCTGGCGCATGATCGGGTCAGACTTTTTCACATCACCGGCGTAGATCGTCGGCGGCAGGTACACGCCGGCCTCGCGGTAAACCCGGTTCAGCGGCTCGACTGCACCGTGGCTGAGGATCGGGCCGAGGCTGGCGTCGATGCCGTGAAGAATCCGCTGAGCCTTGCCGAATGAATAACAGAACAGCACGCTGGCCTTGCCCGCCGCAATGTTCGCCTGCCACCACTGGTTGATCTCGTTGAACACCTGCGCCTGTGGCTGCCAGCGATAGATTGGCAGGCCGAAAGTCGATTCGGTGATGAAGGTGTGGCAGCGCACCGGTTCGAACGGCGCGCAGGTGCCATCAGGTTCGATCTTGTAGTCGCCGGATGCGACCCAGACTTCGCCACCGTATTCCAGACGCACCTGTGCCGAACCGAGCACATGCCCGGCGGGATGGAAACTCAAGGTCACGCCGTGGTGGGTCAGTCGCTGGCCGTAGGCGAGGGTTTGCAAGTTGATGTCCTGACCCAGACGCGCACGCAAAATCCCTTCGCTGGCGCTGCTGGCAAGGTAATGCTGGTTGCCGCCACGGGCATGATCGCCGTGGGCATGGGTGATCACCGAGCGCTCGACCGGGCGCCACGGATCAATATAGAAATCCCCGGCAGGGCAATACAAACCTTCGGGGCGGGCGATAACAAGGTCCATGTCGTTACCAGAATGGGGGGCTTGTTAGCTATGAGGTTGGCGCGAGTCCGGAAGTTCTATCGATTATTTTAGAGTCGCTACAAAACCAATGTGGGAGCGAGCCTGCTCGCGAAAGCGGTTTAACTGACACATCTATTCTGACTGTGTCTCCGTCTTCGCGAGCAGGCTCGCTCCCACAAGGGAACTGCGTTTATTTGCCCGGAGTGAGGGTCAAACGCGTCTTGCCATATACCCGGTCAAAGTTCTGCGGCTGCAGCGGCAAGCCGATGTACTGGCCCTTGAGCCAGGCGTCGATGCCGTTGAGGTAGTTCGGACTGGCCGGGTTGCCGGACTGGCCGGTGCCGTTCTGGCCCATCAGCGGTTCGCTCTGGCTGAAGTCGACGATGAAACGCATCGACGGCGCACGGGTGGTGTTGAAGTCCTGACCCCAGGCAAACGCCGCGGTGTTGAGCGTGGTGTGATCGCCACCAGCAGCCAGCGGGCCGCGAACGGTCTGGCCGTTGGCGTTTTTCCACGTGTAGCTGTGCAGTTTGCCCCACTGCCAGGCCTTGTGATCGCCACCCAACTGACTGTCGCCAGCGTTGATCGCGGCGGCCAGACTGCGCGCCAGAATCACAGCTTTGTCTTCTTTCTGCGGGGTACGCAAGTCATCCCAGAACGGGCTGTCTTCGCGCCCGAGCAGGTGATCGGCCTGCGCCGCGTAGGACAAGTCGCCATTGGCAACAAAGGCTTTCCACGCCGAGCTGGACTCGGGGCCAAGTTCGTCGAGGAAGATCTGCTTCATGCTTTCCTGCAGGAACAGTTCATAGATCGCCGCATCCGCCGAGGTCGGGCTGAGCTTGCCGTCGAACGCCATCAACCGGGTAAACGCTTCGCGGGCCTTGCTGCGATCGGCTTCCGGCAGGGCGTCGATCGCCTGTTTCAGCGGCTGCTTCATGCCCGGCGCTTCGAACATTTTCTTCAGCTTGGCGGCAAAGGTGGTGGTCTGGTCGTACTGCATGGCGATCACGCTGCGACCGTCCTGTTTGCCACTGCCGGCCAGTTCTGCCAGACGTTCGCCGCGCTCCGGCGCCGCCCACGAGTTGGACAACTGCATGCCGTAGCCGTGAGGAATGACCCGCTGGTTGGCGGTGCCGAGCCAGCCCTGGGTCGGGTCCTGATCGTACGGGTGCAACATCGGGTCGGCGTAACCGTCCCAGTCGTAACGACCCTCCCAGCCCGGCGATGGCAGCAAACCTTCGCCTTCGCGACGGTTGGGGAAACGTCCGGTGACCTGCCAGCCGATATTGCTGGCGTCGGCGAACACCATGTTCAGGGCGATCGCACGGATCTCGCGGCTGGCGTCTGACGCGCGTTCAACGTTCTGCGCACGGGTCAGGTCGAAAAATGCGTCCAGCGATTTGTCGTCGGTGAAGCTCGGGGTTTGCAGGGCCAGGCCGAAACCGTTGACTTGCGCCGCAGCCTGGGCACTGTTGAGCAGCGCGCCGTGGCGGGTTTCGTACACGGCTTCGCGAATCGGCCGCTGGCCTTTGACGAAATAGGTTTCATTGCGCACGCCCAGCGGCTGCCATTTGCCGTTGACCTCGTAGGTCAGGCTGCTGCCCTGACGGCGGATTTTTTCCAGGAACAGGTCCTGGTTGTCGCCGAGCACGCTGGTGGCGCTCCACGCGACTTTGCCGTTGAAGCCACCGAGGACCATCGGCAAACCGGCGACGGTGACACCGGCGGCCTGATATTTCGGCGCGCGGATCTGCACGAAAGTCCACAGCGACGGCGCTGCCAGTGGGCCATGGGCATCGCTGGCGAGAATGCTCTTGCCGCTGCGGCTGCGTTGCGGGCCGATGGCCCAGTTGTTCGAGGTGCTGGCGCCCAGCAGATTCACCGCCGCCAGTTGCTGGCTGGCGTTGCTCAGTTCGGTCAGGCCGGGGACCTGCCCGTTGAGCTTGAGGCCTTGCAGCTTGTCAGCCTCGGCCAATGGCAAGTTCTCGTCCGGCGCGGACGGGGTCAGCCAGGCGAGTTTGTCGCTGCTCACGGTTTGCGCCAGCACCAGCGAGGAAATCTCTTCCGGCAGGTTGGCCGACTGGCTGAAGTTCAACAGCGCAAAGATCAGCGCCGAGTCTTCCGGTTTCCAGTATTCAGGCTTGTAGCCGCTGGACGCGAGGTCGCCCGGCAGTTTGTCGGCGTAGCGGAACAGGTAGGCGTTGACGCCCCGCGCATAGACTTCGAAGAAACGCTTGAGGCGTGGCGACGAGGCCTTGTACAGCTCGTCGGCGCTTTTCTTCAGGTTGACCGCGCGCATGTAGCGGTCGGCGTCGAGCATCGAAGCGCCGGACATTTCCGCCAGGCGCCCCTGGGCCAGCAGGCGCAGGGTGACCATCTGGTTGATGCGGTCGCTGGCGTGGACGTAACCGAGGGTGAACAGTGCGTCGTGGAAGCTATTGCTTTCGATCAACGGCATGCCCATGGCATTGCGTCGCACCGAAACGTTCTGCGCCAGACCCTTGAGCGGTTGCACGCCGGAGGTGGGCGGGAGGGTGTCCTGCGCGTTCCAGGTCTGGCAACCGGACAGGCTCAAGACACCGGCCACTGCTGCGGCAACGCCGAACCGGGGAAGAAAATGTATGAGGGCTGGCGAGGCCATGGCAAAGCTCCTGCGGGGGTGTAGAGGCTGGGGGCGCAATAAAGCCGCTACGTTAGTGAGCAGGAGATGGCCGCGCAAGCGGGGCGAGCGGTTATTTCTGTATTTGTCTGACCAACAGCAAATCTGCAGAGATAACAGTGTTTTTGTGGCGAGGGAGCTTGCTCCCGCTCGGCTGCGCAGCAGTCGTTATCCAGACTGCGCATTTTACTGATAGATCGCGGCGACCAGTTTGGGAGCGTTTCGCACTCCAGCGGGAGCAAGCTCCCTCGCCACAACAACGATCCATCCAGATATCAGGATTTCGGCGGGTTGATCTTCTGCACCAAGACATACGCGTTCACCGTCGCCGGGCGATCCTTGATCGGGTTGAATCAGAGCTTGCTCACCCCGTGGCGGTGATGCTGAAGTGCGGGAAACTCAATGACCCTGCGTGAGACAAATCGCCATGGAGCTTCAGACCAACGCAGCACTGATCATTATCGACCAGCAACAAGGCATTCTGCAGCCGCGCCTGGGGCGGCGGAACAATCCACAGGCCGAAGAACGCATGCTCGATTTACTGAGGGCGTGGCGCAGTAGCGGACGGCCGGTGATTCATGTGCAGCATCTGTCGCGCGAACAGGGTTCGGTGTTCTGGCCCGGACAGTCAGGAGTTGAATTTCAGCAGAGATTCTTGCCGCAGGACGGCGAATGGCTGATCCAGAAGCAAGTGCCGGATGCGTTCTGTGCCACGGGTCTGGAAGGGCAGTTGCGTGAGGCCGGGATCGGGCAATTGATCATTGTTGGTGTCGCGACCAACAACTCGGTGGAATCCACGGCGCGTACGGCGGGTAATCTGGGGTTTGAGGCGTGGGTGGTGGAGGATGCGTGTTTCACCTTCGACAAGGCCGATTACTTCGGCACACCGCGTTCAGCCGAAGAGGTGCACGGGATGTCGCTGGGGAATTTGCACGGGGAGTATGCGACGGTGGTTAGTGCTGCGCGGATTCTGGCAGTCGCCTGAGGAACCTGTGGAAGCTGGCTTGCCAGCGATAGCGGAGTGTCAGGCTGCATCAATGCTGGATGTGCCGGCCTCATCGCTGGCAAGCCAGCTCCCACAGTCGACTGCGTAGGAATGCGGTCAACTGTGGGAGCGAGCTTGCTCGCGAAGGCAATGTGTCAGGCGAAGAATATCTTCACCGGAAACATCAAGCGCCGTGGCACTTCTTGAATTTCTTGCCGTTGCCGCATGGGCAAGGGTCGTTGCGGCCGACGTCCTTCAGGGCGTTGCGCACCGGTTCCTGGTGGGTGTGGCCGCAGTTCGGGCCGTGGACATGGCCATGGTCGTGATCGTGATGATGGTCATGATCGTGGTTGCAGTCAGGGCCATGGACATGAGGTTGCTGAGTCATCGGTTGTGCTCCGGAATTAAATCGGCGGGGATTATCACGCCATTGCGCTCCAGGTGCACGTAGTGGGCGATGAATAAACCGGTTTCCATTTCGCCCTGCAGCCGATAGGGAATCTGCTGATTGGGACTTTTCAGCATTTTCACCACGTCTTTTACCCGAGGCCACAGGTTGGTGCGGATCGGTATCCGGTAGAACCCGCTGCTTTTCGGCCCCACGGTGATCCAGTGTTCATGCTCGCCTTCGGCCAGCAGCATATCGGCCAGATGAATGCGATATTCCATGCCGCGCACGGTCAGGTCGCTGTCGTTGGGATTGTCGATACGAAAGTGCAGGATGAATTTCTGCTCGAGCAGCTTGGCCCGCACCACCTCGACTTTCACCAGGTGCACGGCGGGGTCGATGCTGTCGTCGCTGAACCATGAGGCGCAACCGCCGAGGTTCAGGATCAACAGCAGGGGAAGAATGTTGAATGTGCGCCATAGTCCGAGCATGAGTTAACTCCCTTTGCAGCCAGTCTAGACGCTAAAAAGATCGCAGCCTGCGGCAGCTCCTACATGCGTTGCGTTCCCTGTAGGAGCTGCCGCAGGCTGCGATCTTTTGATCCTACACGCCGAAATACCCCGCACAGCACTTCTTGAACTTCTGCCCGCTGGCACACGGGCAACTGTCATTGCGCCCCAGCTTCAACTGCACGGTCGGGTCGATGAAGTACCAGCGGCCGCTGTTCTGCACGAACGAGGAGCGCTCGCGGTGGCTGTGTTCGCCCTGGCTGTCGTGCCAGCGCGCGGTGAAAGTGACGAAGGCGTGTTCGGGCTGGCCGCCGAACACTTCCGAGCTTTCGACTTCAAGACCGAGCCAGGTGCTCTGCGCGCTCCAGGCGCTGATCGCCTGGCGATCCAGACCGGCCTGCTGAGCGGGCAGGGTGGTGGCCACCAGATAGTCGATCAGCCCCAGCACGTAGGCGCTGTAGCGTGAACGCATCAGCGCTTCGGCGCACGGCGCCGGGTGGCCTTCGTGATAGTGACCGCAGCAGGCTTCCAGCAGGTTGCCGCTGCCGCACGGGCAAATGGCTGTACTCATTGCATTACCACCAGTATTTCCCGAAGTTTTCCGGATTGGCCCAGAACCGTGAGTTGAGCCAGTCGGGGACTTGTTTGTAGTCAAGCAGATCGTAGGTGAACAGGGTCAGTACCTGCTCGTCGCGCTGAAAACGTTCGCTGGCTTGCAGCGCCAGTGAGTAGAAATCGGTTTCCTGCCAGCCGCTGGCCGGCAGATCCGCCAGCACGGCGATGCGGCTGGCGTTGAGGTTGCGGATCCCGCCCAGCAGATTCAAACCGTCACGCTTGGGCAGATGTTCAAGGCAATCGACCACCAGCGCCAGATCGAAGCGCCGCGCTGCCAGTTCGGCGGGCAATGCACCGGGTTCGGCGTGGGCCACGCAGCAGTCCGGGTGCGCCTGCTTGAACGCGGCGAGCGCCGGAAATTCGCTGGCGCCGATCAGCAGCAGACGCGCCGGGGCATAGCGATCCAGTAAAGCGGCCAGCGCCTGTTGCGGCGTGCGCGGAGAAATGGCGACGTTCATCGGAGCTCCTCAATCAGATCGCCAAGACTAGCGCGCCAGACGGATCCGGCCTAGACCCCGTTTTGTCACGCATGGCAAAAGTGCCAAATCCCTGTGAACACGGTCCCAAATGACGCTGGCCTATTGCTGGCGGAGATTAAAACTCCGGTCTTTACTCCGTGAATCGGTTCTAAGCCGATCCCTCAGGAGAAAACCAGATGAGCATAGTTCGGACAGCATTACCTTTGATTCTGCTAACCAGTGTGTTGACTGGTTGCGCAGGTTTGCAGAAAACCGACTGGCCGACCTGTGCGGCGGTCGGTGGTGTGGTCGGTGCCGGTCTCGGTGCGACGGAAAGTTCGGCGTGGGCCGGCTACGGCGCCCTGCTGGTCGGCGGTACGGCAGCAGCCTATTGCTGGGTGCACGGTGATGGCGACGAAGACGGCGATGGTGTGCCGGACAGTCGCGACAAGTGCCCGCACACCCCTAAAGGCGTGCAGGTTGATGCTGACGGCTGCCCTCCACCAGCCCCGGCGCCAGTGGTAGAGGAGGCGGTTGTGGTCAAGGAAGAAACCATCGTCATTCGCGATGTGCACTTCCAGTTCGACAAAGCCACTCTGACCGGAGCCGATAAACAGGTTCTGGACAAAGTCGCCACGCGCCTGAAACAAGAGTCGTCCACGGCGCAACTGACCGTGACCGGCCACACCGACAGCGTCGGCAGCGATGCCTACAACAAGAAACTCTCGGATCGTCGCGCGCACTCGGTGGTGGAATACCTGATTTCGCAAGGTGTGCCGCGTGCCAGCTTCGTCTCGGTATCGGGCATGGGTGAAAGCCAGCCAGTGGCGGATAACAAAACCGCCGATGGCCGCGCACAGAACCGTCGCACCGAAATCAAAATCGTCCGCTAGTCCCTCTCGCATCCGCGGCTTGTGCAGTCGCGGATGCGGGTCTTTACTCCTGTGTAACCGGTATGGGCCGGTGACACAGGAGCTTTCACAATGACTGTTTTCTCAAGGTCCGTCTTGCCGGTGCTGCTGCTGGGCAGCCTGCTCACCGGTTGCGCCACTCATAGCGATGGCGATGCCCCCCTCAATCAACGTACGTGGCCGATCTGCAGCCTGATCGGCGGGCTGGTCGGTGGCGGTCTTGGCGCCATTGAAAGTGGCGGCTGGGCCGGTGGCGGTGCGGCGTTGGGGATTCTTACCGGCGGGCTGATCTGCTATGCCCAGGATGGCGATGAAGACGGCGATGGCGTGTTCGACCGCCGCGACCGTTGCCCTGACACCCCGGCCAATACCCCGGTCGATCATCGCGGCTGTCCGCTGCCGCAATATCCGGTCACTGCAAAAGCTCCCGAACCTGCGCCGCAATCGGAAGTCATTACCCTCAGCGATGCCGGTAATGTGTTGTTCGATTTCGACAAGTCGGACCTGACCCCGGCCGCCAAGGCCCAGCTCGATACGTTGATGGACAAGTTGCGCAATGCCGACGTGGTCAGCATCAAGGTTATCGGCCATACCGACAGCAAAGGTTCGGACGCCTACAACCAGGCACTGTCGGAACGACGCGCCAGCAGCGTGGCGGCGTACCTGCTGAGTCAGGGCCTGGCGCCGGACAAACTGACCAGTGAAGGGCGTGGCGAGAGCGAGCCGGTGGCTGATAACGCAACGGACGAGGGACGGGCAAAAAACCGTCGGGTGGAGTTGCATATCAATCGCTAGGACTTGTCTGTAGTCCGCAGGCTAGAGCTGCCGGTCGACGATCGTCGTCGAACCGGCAGCGATCCGACGACTGACAAAAGTTTTTTCTTTTGCCCCTCTGGCTTATCCCCCGCGTAAGCCGTTACTGTGCGCCCAAAGAATAATTCCGACACGGGGGAGCGTATGAAGGTTTTCTGGGGGCTGGGGCGTTTGCTGACCCTGCTGTTCTGGTGCGTGGTGGTGGTCAATCTGCTGCTGCCGTTTGTGCATCCGCTGCATCTGCTGGTCAATCTGGCCGGCGGCTTGTTGCTGGCGCTGCATGTACTCGAATTGCTGTTCTCGCGCCTCAAGGGGCGTCCCAATCCGTGGCGCGACCGTCTGCGCATCCTGCTGTTCGGCGTTTTTCACCTGCAAACCATCCCGGCCCCGGCCGCTCCGGAGGCTTCTTCCCATGCGTAAACTTTGCCTGCTCGCTGCACTCATCAGTCCCCTGGCCTGCGCCCAGGTGGTCAGCGTCGAAACCAATTCCCTGATGCGCTTGCCCAACACCGCCAGCACCTTGCAGCTGGAACGGCTGGAAGTGGCGGATTACGGCACCCTGCTGATTCCCTCCAACGTGACCGAGCTGACTGTCGGCGAACTGCGCCTGGGCCACGAAGCGCGCATCGCGATCGTCCCGAGTGAACAAGCGCTGGACATGAAAGTCAGCCGTGCGCAGTTGTCCGAAGGCAGCCTGATCACTGCACGCGGGGCGCCGGGCACCTATGAAAAAGCTGCCCGCGCCGGGCGCAATCTGAATTTGCAATTCAAGGCGCTGGACGCGCCAAAACTGTTTGTCGACGCCCGCGGCGGCACCGGCGCACCGGGTTTCGTCGGCCTCGATGGCGGCAATGGTGAAGATCCGGGCTGCACCTGGGGCGCGGCCGGTCACGGTTTTGATGGTAGTAATGGCAGTGACGGCCAGCCGGGTGCACCGGGTGCGTTGGTGCGTCTTGAAGTGCCGCGCGAGTTTCCGGCCGAGCTGATCAAGGTCAACGTTGCGGGCGGCGCCGGTGGCCCGGCGGGTGTTGGCGGCAAAGCGGGCAAGGGCGGCCAGTCCAAGGGCTGCCTGGTGTATCGCGCCGATGGCGGCAAGAACGGCAAGGCCGGGGCCGATGGTCAGCCAGGGCCGGTGGGCGCGGCAGGGGCTGTGACCGTACAGCGCCTCTAAATAACAGCGCTATTCACAACTGTGGCGAGGGAGCTTGCTCCCGCTGGGTCGCGTAGCGGCCCCACCCCAGATACTGCGTTTCGTCAGATTGAACGCGCCCGTTGATTTGGGGCTGCTGCGCAGCCCAGCGGGAGCAAGCTCCCTCGCCACAAATAGTGCTTGTGGTCAGTGGATCAGAACATCGGCCGCGCCGCCGTGATCGCCAACAGAACGGATCGCCAGCCTGGGCCTGCGGGTGCGGCGGGGGCTGTGACTATGCAGCGCCTCTAAATAACAGTGCTATTCACAACTGTGGCGAGGGAGCTTGCTCCCGCTGGGTCGCGTAGCGGCCCCACCCCGGATACCGCGTTTCTTCAAATTGAACGCGCCAGCTGATTTGGGGCTGCTGCGCAGCCCGGCGGGAGCAAGCTCCCTCGCCACAAATAGTGCAGGTCAGTGGGTCAGAACATCGGCCGAGCGGCCGCAATTGCCACCAGCACCAACCCGACAATCAGGTTGATCCCCACCACCCGGCGAATCCGCCCCAGCACCGCTGCACCCGCCGGCCAGTCTTTCGCCTCTACTGCTTTGCGCAACTCCGGCAGCATCAAGCCCTGAATTCGAATAAACAGCGCCGTCATCACCACATACAGTCCGATCATCACCTGCACGTACTTCGGCGCGGTCTCGAAACCGACCTGTTGCAAATGCAACATGCCGACACCGCTGATCGGCAACAGGATCACCGCGACCCAGACCCAGCGGAAAAAACCTTGAAACACTTCCACCCACAAGGTCAGGCGGGCGGGGCCGTCGAGTGCCTTCATCGCCGCCGGGCGCAGGACCATCCAGGCGAAAAACATGCCGCCGACCCAGACCAAGGCGGACAGGACATGCAGTGGATAAACGAGGCTAAAAGGTGTCATTGGGGCACTCCGTTCTGCGCGGGACTGATTAGCGGGGTATGATAGCCGCCATCCGAAACCACTGAAAATTTATCCAGCGTTTTTTGCGCCCGACAATCAATGATCAGCACTGAACTCAAAACCACGATCCAGGGCGCCTATTCGCGTTTTCTTGAAGCCAAGAGCCTCAAGCCGCGTTACGGCCAGCGCCTGATGATCGCCGAAGTCGCCAAAGTCCTCGGGGATATCGACACCGACGACGAAGGCCGGCGCAGTGGCGACCCCGCGATTGTCGCGGTGGAAGCCGGCACCGGTACCGGCAAGACAGTGGCCTACAGCCTGGCCGCGATTCCGACGGCGAAGCTGGCCGGCAAACGCCTGGTGATCGCCACCGCGACCGTGGCTCTGCAAGAGCAGATCGTCTACAAGGACTTGCCCGACCTGATGCGCAACAGCGGGCTGAACTTCAGCTTCGCGCTGGCCAAGGGCCGTGGCCGCTACATGTGCCTGTCCAAGCTCGACATGCTGCTGCAGGAAGGCCACGCGCAAACCGCCACCGCGCAGCTGTTCGAAGAGGAAGGTTTCAAGATCGAGGTCGACGAGGCCAGTCAGAAGCTGTTCACCAGCATGATCGAGAAACTCGCCGGCAATAAATGGGACGGCGACCGCGACAGCTGGCCAAACGCCCTGGAAGACGCCGACTGGGCACGGCTGACCACCGATCACAGCCAGTGCACCAATCGCCACTGCCCCAACTTCGGCCAGTGCGCCTTCTACAAGGCGCGCGAAGGCATGGGCAAGGTCGACGTGATCGTCACCAACCACGACATGGTGCTGGCTGACCTCGCCCTCGGCGGCGGCGCGGTGCTGCCCGATCCGCGCGACACCATTTATGTATTCGACGAAGGTCACCATTTGCCGGACAAGGCCATCGGCCACTTCGCCCACTACACGCGCCTGCGTTCCACCGCCGACTGGCTGGAAACCACCGCCAAGAACCTCACCAAACTGCTGGCCCAGCATCCGTTGCCGGGGGATCTCGGCAAGCTGATCGAACAAGTGCCCGAGCTGGCGCGCGAGATCAAGACCCAGCAGCAGTTCATGTTCACCGCGTGCGAGCAGATTGCCGATTTCAAACCCGGCGAAGACGTCGAAGGTCGCGAGCGGCCCCGCCATCGTTTCGTCGGCGGGGTGATTCCCGAGCACATGCGCGAAATGGGCATCGAGCTGAAAAAGGGCTACTCGCGGCTCAATGATCTGTTCACCCGTCTGACCGACCTGCTCAAGGAAGGCATGGACGGCGAGGTCAACATCGGCATCGCCAGCAACCAGGCCGAAGAGTGGTATCCGCTGTTTGGCAGCCTGTTGTCGCGGGCGTCGGGCAACTGGGAGTTGTGGACCGCGTTCACCGCCGAAGATCCGGAAGACAGCCCGCCGATGGCGCGTTGGCTGACCCTGGCCGAAAGCGGTTCGCTGTTCGACATCGAGGTCAACGCCAGCCCGATTCTTGCTGCCGAAACCCTGCGTCGCAGCCTGTGGAACGTGGCTTACGGCTGTCTGGTGACGTCGGCAACCTTGACTGCACTGGGCACTTTCGACCGTTTCCGCATGCGCGCCGGTCTGCCGAAGAAAGCTGTCACCGCCGTGGTGCCGAGCCCGTTCCATCACGCCGATGCCGGTGTGCTGCGGGTGCCGGACCTGAAGGCCGACCCACGCGACGCCGCTGCTCACACCGCGGCGATCATCCGCGAGTTGCCGGATCTGGTCGAAGGCTCGCGCGGCACGCTGGTGCTGTTCTCTTCGCGCAAACAGATGCAGGACGTGTTCGACGGTCTCGACCGCGACTGGCGCAAGCAGGTGTTCATTCAAGGCAACCTGTCGAAACAGGAAACCCTGAACAAGCACAAGGCGCGGGTCGATGGCGGCGATTCCAGCGTGCTGTTCGGCCTCGCCAGTTTCGCCGAAGGCGTGGACTTGCCGGGGGCGTACTGCGAGCACGTGGTGATCGCCAAGATCCCGTTCTCGGTGCCGGACGATCCGGTCGAGGCCGCACTGTCGGAGTGGATCGAGGCCCGTGGCGGCAATCCGTTCATGGAAATCTCGGTGCCCGACGCCTCGTTGAAGCTGGTCCAGGCCTGCGGGCGTCTGCTGCGTACCGAAGAAGACCGCGGCACCATCACCTTGCTCGACCGGCGCCTGGTCACCCAGCGCTACGGCAAGGCGATCCTCAATGCGTTGCCGCCTTTCCGTCGTGAAATATCCTGAGACAACGGTGGGCAGTTTTGCCCGCCGCGCTGTCTATCTCTCTGCCATGCTTTTCCATTGGCCTTAGTTGGTCGTTAGGGAGAACTCCGTTCTTATGATTCGCCGTTCGTTGCCTGCCGTATTCGCCTTGATTTTCGCTGCCCCGTTACTGGCGGCGCCTGCGGGTCAGCAGACCCTGTTCAACTTCGTTCGCCCCGCCGACGTGGTGAAAGTCGTCACCGAAAACACTGACCTGCCACAAGCCAACGCCGAGCAGACCCCGGAAGGTGAAGTGCTGCGCCGGGTGACGTTCAACCCGGTAGCCCGCCCAACCTTGCGCCTGACTCCGCAAACCGGCGCCTGGGACTGGTCGCAGTCGGGCATGATGAGCCTGCGTCTGCAGAGCGCGATGAACTGGGCCGTGACGGTCTACGTGCAAATCCAGAGCAACAACGGCCAGACCTTGACCAGCCGCGTCGATCTGCCGGCCGGCCCCGCGCAAACCCTGCTGGTGCCGCTGGTGGCGACTTCGCCGCTGAGCCAGGGCATGAAGGCCGGGCCGCCGATGCCGATGACCGTCGATGGTCAGCGGATTCTGCTGGCCAGCAGCAGCGGTGAACTGGATCGCAGTCAGGTAGTGTCGGTGAGCCTGTGGATGGATCAGCCCAAAGCCGCGCAGAGCCTGCTGCTCGAACGTTTCGGCGTGCAGGATGGCGATGCCGTGACCCAGGCTGTCTACGGCAATCTGGTGGACGCCTACGGTCAATCGACCCGCAGCAAATGGCCGGAAAAAGTCAGCAACGATGAACAACTGAAATCCGCCGCCGCCAAGGAACAGCAACAGCTGAAAACCTGGCTGGCCGAGCGCGAAAAGTCCTCGCTGGACAAGTTCGGCGGCTGGAACAAAGGCCCGGCGTTCAAGGCCAGCGGCTTTTTCCGCACCGAAAAACGTGACGGCCGCTGGTACCTGGTGACTCCTGAAGGGCATCCGTTCTATTCGCTGGGGGTCAACACCGTCAGCCCGCAGGTCAACCAGACCTACGTCGCCGGGCGTGAGTGGATGTTCGAATCCCTGCCCAAGGCCGACGAGCCGCTCGCCAGCCATTTCGGCGAAGGCGACAACCGTGGTGGCAACGGCGCCGATCAGGGCCGCGGCTATGGCAACGGGCGCTGGTACGATTTCTATGGTGCCAACCTGCAGCGCCTGTATGGCGAACCTTGCGCAGCACCGGCGCAAACCGAACCGGCGAACGCCGCTCCATGCAAAGCCACGGTCGATGAACAGAAGTGGGCTGCGCACACTCTCGATCGCTTGCAGGCCTGGGGTTTCAACACCGTCGGCAACTGGAGTGCCGACTCGCTCGCCGAGGCCGAGCGGGTGCCGTACACCTTGCCGCTGTCGATCGTCGGCGACTACACCAGCATCAGCACCGGCAGCGACTGGTGGGGCGGCATGCCTGACCCGTTCGACCCGCGTTTCGCCATGGCCACCGAGCGTGCCGTGGCCATCGCCGCCCGCGATCACCGTGATGATCCATGGCTGATCGGTTACTACGCCGACAACGAACTGGCCTGGGCCGGTCCGGGCGATGACCCGCAATCGCGCTATGCCCTGGCCTACGGCACGTTGAAAATGACCACCGACGTGCCAGCCAAGCGCGCGTTCCTCAAGCAACTGCGCGACAAGTACCGCAACCAGGAAGGCCTGTCGAAGGCGTGGGGCATTGATTTGCCGGCGTGGGAGTTGATGGAGGATCCGGGGTTTGTGCCACCGATGCCGAATCCGGAACACCCGGAGATCGAAAACGACTTCAAATACTTCCAGAAGGTGTTCGCCGACACCTACTTCAAAACCATCTCCGATTCGCTGAAGTGGCACGCGCCGAATCAGTTGCTGCTCGGTGGCCGTTTCGCCACCAGCACTCCGGAGGCTGTGGCGTCCTGCGCGCAGTATTGCGACGTGTTGAGTTTCAACATGTACACGCTGAAACCGCAGGACGGCTATGACTTCGCCGCCCTGCGTGCTCTCGACAAACCGGTGCTGATCACCGAATTCAACTTCGGCTCCAGTGATCGTGGCCCGTTTTGGGGTGGCGTGACGCAACTGGCCAAGGAAGAAGACCGTGGTCCGGCTTACGCCAACTTCCTCAAACAGGCGTTGAGCGAACCGTCGATTGTCGGCGTGCACTGGTTCCAGTATCTGGATCAACCGGTGACCGGGCGTCTGCTCGATGGCGAGAACGGGCACTTTGGTCTGGTGGGGATTACCGATCTGCCGTATCAGGGCTTTGTCGAAACGGTGCGCAAGAGCAATCTGCAAGCGGTTGATCAGCTCGGCAAAGAGGCTGAGAAGGCGGCCGCCGCTGCTGGACATGAGGCCGAAGGCGGGCGCAAGGGTGAAGCCGGCAAAGGCCCGGGGGGCGGACATGCCGGTGGGCACTCGGGCAATGGTCATTAAGGTTTAGACCGCGTTATCGTTTTTCGCGAGCAAGCTCGCTCCCACACTGGATCTCTGCCACACCAAAGAATCTCTGTGGGAGCGAGCTTGCTCGCGAAGGCGTCAGCCGCGTCACCGCATCATTCAACCGTCCGGCCCGCAGCTGTTCCCAAATCCCTCAAGGGCTGGAACAATGCGGGCCACTTTGTAGAGCGTTTTCGCGGGGGAGTTGCGGGTGCAGATTCAGGGACATTACGAGCTTCAATTCGAAGCGGTGCGCGAGGCATTCGCGGCACTGTTCGACGATCCCCAGGAACGCGGCGCAGCCCTGTGCATCAAGGTCGGCGGAGAAACCGTCCTCGACCTCTGGTCCGGTACGGCCGACAAGGACGGCACCGAAGCCTGGCACAGCGACACCATCGCCAACCTGTTTTCCTGCACCAAAACCTTTACCGCGGTCACCGCATTGCAATTGGTCGCCGAAGGCAAACTGCAACTGGATGCACCGGTTGCCCGCTACTGGCCGGAATTTGCAGCCGCCGGCAAAGAATCCGTCACCCTGCGCCAATTGCTCTGCCATCAGGCCGGCCTGCCGGCCCTGCGCGAGTTGCTGGCGCCCGCGGCCCTCTACGAATGGCAAACCATGGTCGACGCCCTGGCGGCCGAAGCGCCGTGGTGGACGCCGGGCACCGGCCACGGTTATGCCGCCATCACCTATGGCTGGCTGGTCGGGGAATTGCTGCGCCGCGCTGACGGTCGCGGGCCGGGCGAGTCGATCGTCGCCCGTGTCGCAAAGCCGCTGGGCCTGGATTTCCACGTCGGCCTGGCGGACGAAGAATTCCACCGCGTGGCGCATATTGCTCGCGGCAAGGGCAACGTTGGTGACGCTGCGGCCCAGCGCCTGTTGCAAGTGACCATGCGCGAACCGACCGCCATGACCACCCGCGCCTTCACCAATCCGCCGTCGGTGCTTACCAGCACCAACAAACCGGAATGGCGGCGCATGCAGCAGCCGGCCGCCAATGGCCACGGCAACGCACGCAGCCTGGCCGGTTTCTACGCCGGTTTGCTCGACGGCAGCCTGCTCGAAAGCGAAATGCTCGAAGAGCTGACCCGCGAACACAGCTACGGCGAGGACAAGACCCTGCTGACCCGAACCCGTTTCGGCCTGGGCTGCATGCTCGATCAGCCGGACATGGTGAACGCCACTTACGGCCTCGGCCCACGTGCATTCGGTCATCCGGGTGCGGGTGGTTCAGTGGGGTTTGCTGATCCTGAGCACGATGTCGCGTTCGGTTTTGTGACAAATACCCTTGGGCCGTACGTCTTGATGGATCCGCGCGCGCAGCAACTGGCGCGGGTACTTGCCACTTGTCTGTAAAGCGTTACATGAGGTTCCAGGGTTGGAACCAGATCCGGTTTTTCGATTCAAAGCGTCAGTTTATCCGGGCAAAAGAGCTCTGATTTTTCATTACTTCACTTTGTGGATTTTCAATGTCATCCAAAAAAACTCTCGCCCTGGCCCTGTGTGTTGCGATCACCGGTTGCGCACAGACTCCTAAAAACGATGCGGATGGCGGCAGCTGGTGGCCGTTCGGATCCTCTGACAAAGTAGCGGCCAAAGAGCCGGCCCCGGCTCCTGCCGCAGCCCCTGCGCCGCTCAAGCCTGCCGCTGCCGCACCGGTGGCCAAGACTGAAAGCAGCAGCCACTGGTACTGGCCGTTCGGCGGTTCCGATGATTCGACCGCCAAGGCCGATGTGAAACCCGAGGTAAAACCCGAAGCCAAACCGGCGGTAGTGGCCAAGGCCGATGCCGACACCAAGTGGTGGTGGCCGTTTGGCGGCAAGGATCAGTCGACTGCCAAAGTGGTGCCGATGCCTGATCCGAAAGTCACCCAGGCCTGGCTGGATGATTACGAACCGCGCTTGCGTGCGGCGATCAAGGACAGCAATCTGCAACTCGAGCGCCGTGACAACGTGCTGGTGGTGATCGCGCCGGTTGAAGGCTCGTTCAACCCGAAGCGTCCGGCCATGCTGCTGCCGGTGACCCTCAGTCCGTTCACCAATGTCGCGAAAATCCTCGAAGCTGACCCGAAAACTGCAGTGCTGGTGCTCGGTCACAGCGACAACACCGGTGCCGCGCCGGCCAACGTCAAACTCAGCCAGGAGCGCGCCCAGTCCGTGGCGGCGATCTTCCGCCTGAGCGGCTTGCAGCGTGATCGCCTGATGCTGCGCGGCATGGGCGGCGATGCCCCGCGTGCCGCCAACGACAGCGCTGAAGGCCGTGCCCTGAACCGTCGTGTCGAGCTGCTGGTGACCCCGCAGAACACCATGGTTGCGCTGTTGAGCAAGTACAACATGCCGGCGCCGGCACCGACCACGATGCTTGCCGCACAGGACGTCAAGCCTGCAGCCAAACCGGTCACCCCGGCGCCGGCCGCTTCGAAGGCCGCCGTACCTGCAACCAAAAAGGCGCCGGCGAAAAAAGCCGCCGCCAAGGCACCTGCGAAAAAAGCCGCGACCAAGGCACCGGCAAAAACGCCTGCCAAGAAAACCGCTCCGGCCAAAGCGGCGACCACAGACAAGAAAGTCGCCGCCAGCGATACTTCCAAGCAGTGATCCGCTAACGAAAAGGAATGCGCCATGACCCAGGCTCTGGCAGATATGCGTCGTGAT
This sequence comes from Pseudomonas sp. GM30, assembly GCF_000282275.2. Classification (NCBI taxonomy): domain Bacteria; kingdom Pseudomonadati; phylum Pseudomonadota; class Gammaproteobacteria; order Pseudomonadales; family Pseudomonadaceae; genus Pseudomonas; species Pseudomonas sp. GM30. The sequence continues at coordinate 156,162 of NZ_AKJP02000001.1, forward strand.
TACACCCGGGACGGTCTGACCGAGGCGCAAGCCCCGGCCGAACCGTTTGCGCTGTTCCACCAATGGTTTGCCGACGCGGTGAAAACCGAACAGGCGCCAGTGGAAGCCAACGCCATGAACCTGGCTACGGTCGATGCGGACGGTCGCCCGCATTGTCGCATTCTGCTGCTCAAGGGCCTGGACGCGCAGGGCTTCACCTTTTTCACCAACTACGACAGCGCCAAGGGCCAGCATCTGGCGGCGAATCCTTTCGCGGCCATGACGTTTTTCTGGCCAACCCTGGAGCGCCAGGTGCGCATCGAAGGGCGGGTGGTGAAGGTCACGCCGCAAGAGTCCGACGCGTATTATCAGGTGCGTCCGCTGGGCAGTCGGCTCGGCGCCTGGGCCTCACCGCAAAGCCGGGTGATCAACGGGCGTGGCGAGCTGGAAGATCTGCTCAAAGCCACCGAGCAGCGCTTCAGCGATACACAGCCCGACTGCCCGGAACACTGGGGCGGTTATCGCTTGCTACCCGAGCGCATCGAGTTCTGGCAGGGCCGTCCAAGTCGTCTGCACGATCGTCTGAACTACCGTCAGCAGGGTGCCAACTGGATTCTTGAACGTCTGGCGCCTTAAGCAGTCTACCGAGCGGGATAGCCTGCCGCAGCGGCCTCAAGCCACTGCGGCAGGTCCCGGCGCTTGATCTTCCGCGCGCGGGCCTCGGCCAGCCGTTCCAGCATGAAGGCGCGTTTGCCTTCATCCTTGCCCGCCAGGGACAGCGCCAGATCATGATCCATCCAGCGTCTGATCCGCACGTACAGCCATCCGTGGAAGTACAGACCGGCGACGGTGGTGACGAAAATGATCAGGTAATCCATGAAAATCCTTGGGTCGGCAGGGCGGATTGGACGATTTGGCGCTACTGTTGGGTGGGTCTGCAGGTGCCTGTACCGGGCCTGAATAAAACCAAGTTTATCCGGGCTGTGTCGTGACAGGCGTCAAGCAGCGGGGTTTAATGAGCACATGTACTTTTGGAGTTGATGCTATGCGTAAGTCTGTTCTGCTGGTTGCTTCCTTTTCCACGATGGCGATGTTGCTGACCGGCTGCCAGTCGAGCCTGACCGGTGACTCCTATTCCCGTGACGAAGCGCGTCGTGTGCAGACGATTCGCATGGGCACCATCGAATCCCTGCGTCCGGTGAAAATCGAAGGCACCAAGACCCCGATCGGCGGCGCTGCAGGCGCAGTGGTCGGCGGTGTCGGCGGCAGCGCCATCGGTGGCGGCAAGGGCAGCATCGTTGCGGCGGTCATCGGCGCCGTGGCCGGTGGCCTGATCGGTTCGGCCACCGAAGAAGGCCTGACCCGTACCCAGGGCGTGGAAATCACTGTGCGCGAAGACGACGGCAGCATGCGCGCCTACGTGCAACAGGTTCAGGAAAACGAAGTGTTCCGTGTTGGTGAGCGCGTGCGTATCTCCACCGTCGGTGGCACCAGCCGCGTTTCGCACTAAGCGGAAACGAGCGGTAAAAGAAAACCCCGATCAGGTGACTGGTCGGGGTTTTTGTTTGTTTCAATTCGCCCGCTCAATGCTGGGCACAGGTGCCCATGAAATACTCCAGCCCCTTCGGGAAGCTGACGTTCAGAAGGACTTCCAATGCACTTACTTGATCCGGGCTCAATAACAACTCCCCAGGCTCCAGTTCGTTAAGCGGCTTGGATTCAATGAGCTGAGCGACTTTTTCATTCATTTCGCCATCGTTGATATCCATTTCAAACTGTAACGAGCTGTCTTGGATTTCGTCAGGATAAAATCCGGTTATTGAAAGGTAACGCATGTTTTAGTCCCTTAATTTCTAGAGGTTCTTCTATCCGGCTCGGCGGGCCCGGTTTGTTCACCAGTAATATGATTGAACTCACCCAAATGAGTGGTTCCCAGTTTGTCGTACTTTTCTACAGCATTGCTTTTGTAATCCCATTCATAGATCCGACCTTTGCGGTCTACCCAGCGTGCTCGTCGCTTTCCTCCACCCTGAACCGATGACTTGGACTTCACTCTCACTGCATCAGGAAACGCAGGAAGCGTCTTTGGGTGGTCGTAGTAGGCATGGTCGCGGGCTCGACTGAGCACAATGTAAACCGGCTTGACCCCCGAATCCGCCGGAAACACCAGAATGAAATCCCGATATTCCGGCGGATAAACCGGATTGACCAGAATCCCGTCCGCCGCTTTCGTCGGCGGATACACCCAGATGTGCGGTGCTTGCGGGGCGGCCTCCAGTGCCGGGATGCCGAGAATGTCAGAACCATCCACCGCCGGCGTCCAGATCAGTTCGACGCCTTCACCAAGGTCCGCAATGAATTGACTGCCACGCGCGGTGAACTGCACGACATCGACCATTTCCCAATCGCGATTCCTGCCGGTGTAGAAGCCGTAGCCCCGCAGGCTGCCGTCGGCCTGTTGTTCGACGCGCAGGCGCACGCGGGTGCGGGCCTGTCTGAGGGCGAGCAACTGGTCTTCGGTGTAGAGGGCGCTGTCGCCCAGGTTCGATGGCATGAGCAACGCCACCAGCCCGACCAAAGGGTTCACAACGGCGGCGGAAGCGATGGCGGGCAATGCCTTGAACGCCTCACCCGCAAGGGCGAAGGTGCCCAGGCCTGCCGGGATGGCAGTGCCGCTGATTTTCTTGAGTGGAACGACGCCGCTGTCATCGGCTTCACGGCCTCCGAGCAGGACCAGATCTCCGTAATCTTTCAGGCTGTCGGTGGGTACCATCCCCGAAGGATTCGAGTAATCGATGATCGCGTCCGGCAACTTGCAGGACTTGGCGAACACGCACCCGGCGCGCACGGGATCAGGCTTTTTCGCCGCAACCTCTCGACTGCGCTCAAAGGCCTCCTGCCGCGCCAGCATGGCGTCGTAAGCGTTTTGGCGGGCTTCTCGCTCGGCCAGTTCGGTGGCCGTCATGTAACGCCAGGTGACGTGATGACCGTCGCCCGCCGGCGGGTTGGGGACCCGGGGAATGTCCTTGTTGCGAGCCACTGAGCGTCCTTTCGTTCATCCATTGACAACCCTTCGAAAGGGCTGTGCGACGTTAACGACGCGGACAAATGCTGGCTGTAGGACGGATCTTTGATTAAGTGCGGATTGTTCGCTATTTGTCTGGCAGGGGGGCGAGCAGGCCGCTTCAGTTCAAAGAACGGGGAGATGGGGTCTGCGCAATTACTGCAAAAGCCTGATACTTATTTGCCCCAGAACCTGGCAGTTGGTGGGTGAATTGAGCCTCAGCTGTATCTGTGAGCCTTGCAGGTTTTTTCCTATGCTGGGTGGCTGAGCCTGTAGCGAGGCAACTTCTGCCCGAACCAACGAGAACATGACCATGAGCGACAACCGACAGTGGGCCCGTGAAGCGATCCGCATCATCGAAGCGGATTTCCAGCGCAGCGCCGACACCCATCTGATCCCCTTGCCGCTGCCGGGGTTTGCAGGCATCGAGTTGTATTTCAAGGACGAGTCGAGCCATCCCACCGGCAGCCTCAAGCATCGTTTGGCGCGTTCGCTGTTTCTGTATGCGTTGTGTAACGGCTGGCTCAAGCCCGGCGCGCCGGTGATCGAGGCGTCCAGCGGTTCGACGGCGATTTCCGAAGCGTATTTCGCGCGCATGCTCGGTTTGCCGTTCATTGCGGTGATGCCGGCGACCACCTCCAAAGAGAAGATTGCGCAGATCGCCTTCTACGGTGGCCAGAGCCATCTGGTGCAGGATCCGACGCAGATTTACGCCGAATCCGAACGTCTGGCCCGCGAGCATGGCGGGCACTTCATCGACCAGTTCACCTATGCCGAGCGGGCCACCGACTGGCGGGCGAACAACAACATCGCCGAGTCGATCTTCCAGCAGATGCGTTTCGAGAAACATCCGGAACCGAGCTGGCTGATTTCCAGCCCCGGCACCGGCGGCACCACCGCGACCCTTGGCCGCTACGTGCGTTATCGCCAGCATTGCACTCGGGTGTTGTGCGCCGATGCCGAGCGCTCGGTGTTCTTCGATTTCTACCAGACCGGCGACGCCAGTCTGCGTCTGGACTGTGGTTCACGGATCGAAGGCATTGGCCGGCCACGGGTCGAGGCCTCATTCCTGCCGAAGGTGATCGATGCGATGGTCAAGGTGCCGGACGCCTTGTCGCTGGCGGCGATGCATTATCTGGCGCAGCGTCTGGGACGGCATGTCGGCGGGTCGAGCGGCACCAATCTGATCGGCGCGCTGATGGCGGCGCAACAGATGACAGCGGCGGGGGAGTCGGGGTCGATCGTGGCGATTCTGTGCGATGGCGGCGAGCGCTATGCCGACACCTATTACGATCAGGCCTGGCTGAAGGCGCAGGGCTATGAGCTGGAGGGATTGATTGCGGCGGTGGCGGCGAGTGCCGAACGGGGTGAGCCGCTGCCAACCACAGTGCTGCGCGCGAATTTCTGATACACCGAAAACCACTGTGGGAGCTGGCTTGCCAGCGATAGCGGATTGTCAGTCAACATCAATGTCGAATCTGAGTCCGTCATCGCTGGCAAGCCAGCTCCCACAGGGTTGGGCGTTTTGCAGATTTGGCTGATCAGGCTTCCAGACCGAGAATGTCCCGCGCCACAGCTTCCGCGATACGTATCCCATCGACACCCGCCGACAGAATCCCGCCCGCATAACCCGCACCTTCACCCGCCGGGAACAGACCTTTGACGTTCATGCTCTGCAGCGACTCGTTACGCGTGATGCGCAGCGGCGACGAGGTGCGGGTTTCGATGCCGGTCAACACCGCATCGTGCAGCGAGTAGCCGCGAATCTGCTTCTCGAATGCCGGCAAAGCTTCACGAATCGCTTCGATGGCAAAGTCCGGCAGCGCCAGGGCCAGGTCGCCCAGGGCTACGCCCGGTTTGTACGACGGCTCGACTTCGCCCAGCTCGGTGGACGGCGTGCCGTTGATGAAGTCACCGACCAGTTGCGCCGGGGCCTTGTAGTCGCTGCCGCCGAGGATGAACGCGTGGGACTCCAGGCGTTCCTGCAACTCGATACCGGCCAGCGGGCCGCCCGGGTAATCGACTTCCGGGGTGATGCCGACGACGATCCCGGAGTTGGCGTTGCGCTCGTTACGCGAGTACTGGCTCATGCCGTTGGTGACCACGCGGTTCGGCTCGGAAGTCGCCGCCACCACGGTACCGCCCGGGCACATGCAGAAGCTGTAGACCGAACGACCGTTCTTGGCGTGGTGCACCAGTTTGTAGTCGGCGGCACCGAGTTTCGGGTGGCCGGCGTATTTGCCCAGCCGCGCGCGGTCGATCAGCGACTGCGGGTGTTCGATGCGGAAACCCACCGAGAACGGCTTGGCTTCCATGAACACGCCGCGGCTGTGGAGCATGCGGAAGGTATCGCGGGCACTGTGGCCGAGGGCCAGAACCACGTGTTTCGAATGCAGGGTTTCGCCGCTCGCCAGCTCGACGCCGACCAGTTGGCCGTCTTCGATCAGCACGTCGGTGACGCGCTCCTGGAAGCGTACTTCGCCACCCAGGGCGCGGATCTCTTCACGCATGGTCTCGACCATGCCGGTCAGACGGAACGTACCGATGTGCGGTTTGCTGACGTAGAGGATTTCTTCCGGCGCGCCGGCCTTGACGAACTCGTGCAGGACTTTTCGGCCGAGGAACTTCGGATCCTTGATCTGGCTGTACAGCTTGCCGTCGGAGAACGTGCCCGCGCCGCCTTCGCCGAACTGCACGTTGGACTCGGGGTTGAGCACGCTTTTGCGCCACAGGCCCCAGGTGTCCTTGGTGCGCTGACGCACTTCGGTGCCGCGTTCGAGGATGATCGGCTTGAAGCCCATCTGCGCCAGCAGCAGGCCGGCAAAAATCCCGCACGGGCCGAAACCGACCACGATAGGGCGCTGGCTCAGGTCGCTCGGCGCCTGACCGACGAATTTGTAGCTGACATCCGGCGCCACGTTGACGTTACGGTCGTCGGCGAACTTGCCCAGCACCTTGGCCTCGTCGCGCACGGTGAGGTCGATGGTGTAGATGAAGCACAGTTCGGAGGACTTTTTGCGCGCGTCGTAGCTGCGCTTGAACAAGGTGAAATCGAGCAAATCATCGCTGGCGATGCCCAGGCGCTGCACGATGGCGGCACGCAGGTCTTCTTCGGGATGGTCGATTGGCAGCTTGAGTTCGGTGATTCGTAACATGGCGAGGATCCGGATTCGCGGGGCGCACAACTGCGCCAGGGCGTTTGAAGGCCGCGATTATAAGCCGCAAAGGCCGGATCCGGTGAGGCTAAAACGCTCAGTCGTTACGCGATCCGCCGAAATACCCGCAACCACGCTCGACCTTGCCGTCGATGCGCAGTTCGGCGCTCATGTGCTGCACGCTGCCGGTGCTGCTGTCGACGCAGCGTTGCGGCGCGACCCACAACTCGATGCGCTGATTATTGGCTTCGCTGCTGAGGTTGAAGCGGCCGTCGCCCAGTTGCTCTTCGACATACGGTACCGCCAGCGCCGGCTGGCCTTCGCGGTCGATGACCATGCCCTTGCCGCTGACTTTGACGTTCCACTCGGGACCGTGGCCGGCGGCACGCAGGATCAACAGCTTGAAATTGGGGTCATCGCAGGCGGTGCCGGAACGCTCGACGCGATACAACTGGCCGAGGTCGAGGCGATCGCCGACGAGCTTGCCGCGCACATCGGCAAACAGCTTGCCCTGTTGGTCGGCGAGGGTCGCAGCCTCTTGCAGGACGCTGGTGCCGCCGATGTCGTTGACCACGTACTGACGCTGTTCGCCACACGGCTGAAACACCAGTTTGCCGTCGGCCGCCGTCAATTGACCCTGCATCCGGGATTGCCCGACGTGGGACGCGCTTTCACGCGGGCCATCGAGCAATTGGCAGGCGGCGAACAATGGCAGCAGGGCAACAACGATCAACGAACGGGCAACACGCATCTTCGGCTCTCCAGACAAGTGCCGCCACGTTACGCAGGCTGACCGTCGATCACAAGACTTGAGTGGCCGGTTCAGGCTGGCTATTGAGTTGCCCGTTACCCGCCAGCATAGTGGCGTACCTGTGCGGGCATGGATTGATGGTGCATGAAGCAAAACCCTTCGGTATTCCCTGAGCGGCTGTACGCGCTGGACGCCCTGCGCGGCATCGCTGCATTGGCGGTAGTATTCTGGCATTGGCAGCACTTCTTTTTTCAAGGCGCAGTACCCGGTCCGTTACAACGTGAAGACCAGCCGTTGTACAGCCTGTTTTCATTGTTCTACCGGCATGGCGGTGATGCCGTATCGCTGTTCTTCAGTCTTTCCGGATTCATTTTTTTCTGGTTGTTCGCCCGAGCGCTGGCGCAACGCGAAATCAGCGGCAAACAGTTCTTCAGCGAACGTTTCAGCCGGATCTATCCCTTGCACCTGGCGACTTTTCTGGCGGTAGCCATGCTGCAGAAAATCTACAGCGCGCACACCAGCAACGCGTTTGTTTACCCGTTCAACGATGCCTGGCATGCGCTGCTCAATGTGTTTCTGGCTCCGGCCTGGGGGCTGGAGCAGGGCTGGTCATTTAACGGCCCGGCCTGGTCGATATCGGTGGAAGTGTTGCTTTACGCAGGGTTTTTCCTGCTGTGGCGTTACTCGCCGGCGCCGCTGCTGATCAGCGCGTTGCTGATTGCCGCGAGCCTGTGGGTGTTTCCGGCGCAGTACAAAATCAGCCTCGGAGTGTTTGGTTTTTTCTGTGGTGGATTGGGTTACATCGCCGTGGAGTGGTTGTTGCGGCGTTTTGATCTGCGTTGGGTCGCTGTCGGCCTGGTGTTGGCCTGTGTGGCGGGCTGGTGGTGGATCGGCAGCGATGAGGCGCAATCACAGCGCATCAGATTTGCCGTGCTGTTCCCGCTGACCATCGTTGCCGTCGCGGCTTGCCACCCATGGTTGCAGCCGCTGGCGCGTCGTTTGTCCTGGCTTGGCGACATCAGCTATGCCTCCTACCTGCTGCACTTTCCGCTGCAGATTGTCGCGGCCCTGCTGGCTGATAAATTCCTGCCCGGACGCGCCGTGTTTTATCAGCCGTGGAGCCTGCTGCTGTTCTTTGCCGTGCTGATCGGCAGCAGCCTGCTATGTCACTACGGGTTCGAACGGCCGGTGCAGCGCTGGTTGCGCGAACGTGCGGGCGGGCGCACCGCAGGAGCCAAAGTAGCCCGTTGATGCACCCTGCCTGCGGGCTCTTCAGTTGACGTGAAAGGTCTGACCGGTTTGCAGACCTTCGACACTTTTCGCATAGGCCAACGCTACATCGGCAGCAGGAACCGGCTTGTAGCCACGGAAGTACGGGGCGTAACTGCCCATCGCTTCCAGCAGTACGGTCGGGCTGATCGAGTTCACCCTCAGACCGCGCGGCAGTTCAATGGCAGCGGCTTTGACGAAGCTGTCCAGCGCACCGTTGACCAGTGCCGCCGAGGCGCCGGTACGGATCGGGTCGTGGCTGAGCACGCCGGTGGTGAAGGTGAACGAGGCGCCGTCGTTGGCGTATTCGCGGCCGATCAGCAGCAGGTTGACCTGGCCCATCAGCTTGTCTTTCAGGCCGAGGGCGAAGCTGTCAGCGTTCATCTCGCCGAGCGGAGCAAATGTCACGTTGCCCGCAGCGCAGACCAGCGCGTCGAACTTGCCGGTCTGCTCGAACAGCTTGCGAATCGATGCGCTGTCGCTGATGTCGACCTGGAAGTCGCCGCTGCTGCGACCGATGCGAATCACTTCGTGACGCTGGCTCAGCTCTTTATCCACGGCCGAACCAATGGTGCCGGCGGCACCGATCAACAGAATCTTCATGGGACTGTTCCTCAATGGGTTGAACGAGGTTTCAGTCTAGAGTGGTTTTTTCTGCGGATAAGCGCACTAATAGGCAACCTTTGGTTTTCAAATGGAAACAATCCATGAGCGAAATGGATGATCTGGCGGCGTTCGCGGTGTTGATCGAGGCCGGCAGTTTTACCTTGGCGGCGCAGCAACTGGGTTGCAGCAAGGGCCAGTTGTCCAAGCGCATCAGCCAGTTGGAAGCGCAGTTTTCCGTGGTGCTGCTGCAGCGCACGACGCGCCGTTTGAGCCTGACTGCCGCCGGCGCCGCTTTGCTGCCCCAGGCGCAGGCGCTGGTCGTTCAGGTGGAGCGCGCGCGGCAGGCACTGGCGCGCTTGAAGGACGACATGGCCGGCCCGGTGCGGATGACGGTGCCGGTGTCGCTGGGGGAAACGTTTTTCGATGGCTTGCTGCTGGAGTTCTCGCAGAAGTATCCCGAGGTGCTGATCGAGCTGGAGCTGAACAACCACTATCGCGACCTGTCACGCGATGGGTTCGACCTGGCGATTCGCAGCGACGTGGCCAATGATGAGCGCCTGGTGGCCAAACCCTTGCTGGCGTGGCAGGAAATGACCTGCGCCAGCCTGGCGTACCTTGAGCAGTTCGGCGAACCCCAAACCCCGCAGGATCTGGTCGAACACCGTTGCCTGCTCAACAGTCACTACAGTGGCCGTGAAGAGTGGCTGTATCACCAACAGCACGAACTGCTCAGGGTGCCGGTGTCGGGACCGTTCGCCAGCAACCATTACAACCTGCTGAAAAAGGCCGCGCTGGCCGGCGCCGGTATCGCGCGGTTGCCGTCGTATCTGCTGCAAACGGAACTGGCTGACGGCCGGTTGCGCTGGCTGCTGCGCGATTTTCAGACGCGACGGATGCCGATGTACCTGGTGCATCCATATCAGGGCGGTTTGCCCAAGCGCACGCAGGTGCTGGCGGATTATCTGATTGGCTGGTTCAAGCGCAGCGGTGAGGCGCTGGATCGCCTTCAGCGCTAACTCATTTCCTGTAGGAGTGAGCCTGCTCGCGATTGCGTAAGCAAATTCAACAGAAATGTTGGCTGTATTACCGCTATCGCGAGCAGGCTCACTCCTACAGTTTGTGGTCAGCTGGCAAAACGTCGTGCGATCAGATGATCGATCGACAATCTGCCCGGCCCGGTCGCCATCAGGTACAGCAACACTGCCGCCCAGGTGCCGTGGGTCGGGTAGGCATCGGGGTAGACGAACACCTCGATGACCAGCGTCATGCCCAGTAGCGCCAGCGCCGAAAACCTCGTGGCGAAGCCGATCAATATCAGCACCGGAAAGAAGTGTTCGGCAAACGCCGCCATGTGCGCGGCGATTTCCGGTGACAGCAGCGGTACGTGGTATTCGCTCTGGAACAACGGAATCGTCGAGTCCGCCAAGCGCGGCCAGCCGAGCTGAAAGGTGCCGTCGATCAAGTCGATGGCCAGCCCCTCGACCTTGGTCTGCCCGGACTTCCAGAACACTGCGGCAATCGAGAACCGCGCGATGAAGGCGATCAGGCTGTGGGGGATTTTTTCCATGAGTCCGATGGCGCGAGTGATGAGGTTGTTCATGGCGATACCTTGGTGTTCAGGTCGGTGATGGCGTTGTGGCCGATCAGCAGGGCGAGGGTCTGCGGCAGATCAAAGGGCGGACTGTTTTGCGCCGCTTGCAGCAGCGGTCGGTGATGGAGCAGATGGCGGATGAATACGCTGGCGCCGTGATCGAGGGCAAAGACCTCGACCTCCAGACCGTTGCGCAGCACCAGTGCGTGTTGCCCTTGATGGATGTCGATGCCCGCCAGTGTGGCGTCCTGCTGATGCGCGGCCCAGATCGAAACCACCGCACAGGCCGAATCGAGCAGGTGCAGCGAGGGATGCAGGGTGATGTTCAGTTCGGCGAGTGTTTGTGGATCGGCCAGTGCAGCGCTGATCTGTTGCGCACTCACCGTCGCGGCATCGGCGGCGTGATAAGCGCGGGTGCGCAAGCGTTCGAGCCGTGCGACATCGGCCAGATACGGCACCTCGGCCGCCGGTTCGAATGCGTCAATGAAGTCCGCCAGACCGTCGCCGTAACGGCTCATCAACGGACTGTGCGGTGGCTGTTGCTGGATGAATATGCCGGCCATGGCGCGGAAGAATTCCTCGCCGACCAACTGCTGCACCACCGGATAACTGTCGGCCAGCGCGTTGATCAACGAACCTTGCACGTTATTGCGATACACCGAGAATCGGCTGGCAGGATCGGCACCGTTGGTGCTGCACAGGCCGGCGGGGCAGGGCAGGCGAGTGTCGAGCAGAGCGGCGCTGAAGTCGGCTTGAATGCTCATGGCTGACCCCCTGCACGCAGCAACAACGCTTCGGCCTGCTGCGCCTCGGCCAGCAGCACATTGAACGCCGGGACCAGATTGTCCCGCTCGATCAAGGTTGCCACCGGGCCAACGCGTTCGAGCGCCTGTCGGTATAGCGCCCAGACCGCGTCATCAATCGGCGCGCCGTGATCATCGATCAGCAAGCGATCACCGAGGCTGTCGGCATCTTCGGCGAACCCGGCCAGATGGATCTCACCCACCGCGTGCAAGGGCAGCGCGTCAAGGTAGGCCAGTGGATCGCGTTGATGATTGATGCACGAGACGTAGACGTTGTTGACGTCGAGCAGCAGACCGCAGCCGCTGCGGCGAACCACCTCGGCGATGAACGCCGGTTCATCGAGGGTCGAGCGTTCGAAGCCGAGATAGGTCGCCGGATTTTCCAGCAGCATCGGACGCTTGAGGGTGTTTTGCACCTGGTCGATATGTGCGCAGACGCGGTCAAGCGTCGGCGTGTCATACGCCAGTGGCAACAGGTCATTGAGGAACACCGGGCCGTGGCTCGACCAGGCCAGGTGTTCGGAAAAGGCTTGCGGTTGATAGCGCTCGATCAGCGTTTTCAAACGTTGCAGGTGCTGAACATCCAGTGATCCTTCGGCCCCGATGGACAGCCCGACACCGTGCAGCGACAGCGGATACTGCTCGCGGATCAACCCGAGAAAATGATGAAACGGACCGCCGTCGACCATGTAGTTTTCGGCGTGGACTTCGAAGAAACCGAGGTCCGGTCGGGTGCCGAGCACTTCACGCAAGTGCCCGGTCTTGAGCCCCAGCCCCGCGCGGGGCGGGAGCCCGCAGAGGGCTGCCCGAGTGCGCGGTGGGACAGGTTCGCTGGTGGTGAACATGAGCGTCACTCGGACAGGCAATGGATCAGGACTTGGCTTTGAAGGCTTCCATCTGACCGAACCCGGTCGGCGAGGTCTTGCTCTCGGTGGTGGTGCAGGTGCCTTTTGGCACGAATTTCCACGAATTGGCCTGGTAGTCCATCTTCGCTGTGCCGGCACAGGTGGTGCCTGCGCCCGCGGCGCAATCGTTGTGACCCTTCATGGCCACGCCGAAGCATTTTTCCATGTTGCTGTTATCGGCGGCATTGGCGCTGGAAACGGCGGTCATGCTCAGGGCGGAACCAAGAGCCAGAACCAGGGCAGCGGCGGACAGGGTGCGAGTGGTAGCAGTCATGATGTTTCTCCAGATTTGAGCTTGGGTTTTACAAGCGAAGTGCGCTTGCTTACCCCACTAGAGAACGCTCATGGCGATGCGTTACAGCGCGGCCGAAATTTCTAAGAAAAAAATGCAAAACCCTGTAGGAGCTGCCGCAGGGATTTCTGTGGTTCCGCGTCTATAGTCATTTGCAACGGCCCCTGTCACAGGCCGATTTACCAGGACGGTATCTCATGACGAAGGATCGCTCAGCCCGCGCTGCGCTATTGCGCAGGACTTCCTCTTTTGCGCTCGCCTGCACGCTGCCCTTGCTGTTCGGCACGGTTTGCGCCCAGACGCAGGTTGATCCGCTGGACACGCTCAAGCGCATCAACCACAACTACAACACCCTCAAGGACGCTTGCCAGGAACCCGATACCGGTGCTGCGCGCGGCCTGTATTACTGCAGCGGCGTGACCTTGCGCATGGTCAATGACGGGCCGTTCAATCCGTGGGATTACAGCCCTTACGCGATCAAGATTGGCGCGACGTCCTATTCGTGGATTCGCAAGGACTTGAGTACGCGGATTCTGATTCACCCGGCGGGTTTCATCCTGCGCACGCCTACCGATGCGGCGGCGTTGAAGCTGCCGGTCAAGGAACAGGGCTTCACCTGCATCTACGCCTTCGATGGCGGCACCGGGCCGGAGCGCAAGTGGTACGGCTGCGGGTTCTTCGACAGCCGCGAACCGCCGCGCGCGGCCCAGGGCACGATGAACAATCGCAATGCCGCGCTGGCCTACGGCACTTGTGCCGAGGCGGGTGTCACCACTGCCGAGCAATGGACGCAGAAATACACCGGGCTGATGAAAGGGCCGATCCAGTACGGCCAGTGTTCGTGGAACGCGGAAAAAACCAGCGACTGGCACGCGATGATCCGCGTGCACGAGTCGCGCCCGAACACCACTAATAAAGACCCCTTTGCCTTCAGCGCCCAGGTCAACGAGTTCATGTTGAAGAACGCCACCGCCACCAATGACGGCAGCGAAAACATGAAGTACATCGACGCCTTCATCTACAACGTCAACAGCACGCAGAACTTCGCCACCCGCGGTGATCAGGCGCCGCCGAAGCCGGAGAACGGCCTGAACAGCGCGCGCAATTTCCAGAAGAAACTCCAGGCTCAGGGCTACAGCGTGCCGATCCTGCGGCTGGACTTCACCAAACCTGCCGATCAGCGTTTCAGCTATGTCGCCGCCGATCAGGCGATCGCCGAAATGGTGGTGGGTGGCGCCCCGGCGCCCAGATACATTGCTGATGCCGTGTGGATCGAGCGTTACGACCCGGGCAGCAAGAAAAACGAATGGTCGCTCAAGGTCACACCGACGGCCGAGGGCAAGGCGATACAGGCCAGCAATCAGGACGCCGTTTATCAGGAGTTGTCAGCCCTGCGTGGGGCCGACAGCCAGTGGCGCGATCACGAGAAATCAGCGGGCAGCATGCGTCAGCAATTGAGCTGTCTGGTACAGAACTACCCAGCCAAGACCGAGTGGAATCTGGAACCGTTCCGCCCCGTGGTCAGCCCGCAGGAAGCGGCTAAGGCCGGCTGCAATCCGGTGGCAGCCCCGGCGCCGCAATACATCGCTTCGGCCGACTGGATCAAGCGTTACGACCCCGGTACCCGCAAGGATGAATGGAGCCTGAGCATCGTGCCCACTGCGGCGGGGCGCGCCTTGCCCAACGACCAGCTCGGCGCCTTGTACGAGCAGTTGTTCGCGCTCAAGGGCGCGGACAGCAATTGGCGCGACAACGAAACGGCGGCCGGCAGCATGCGCCAGCAATTGGGCTGCGTGCTGGCCAACTATCGCAACAAGACGCCGTGGAATCTCGAGCCGTTCCGGCCGGCGCTATCGGATGCCGAGACCCGGGCCGCCGGTTGTAACCCGGTTCCGCGTTAAGTGTGTGTGTTGGCTAATCAAGGAGATGCAAGCCATGAACAAACGTCTGAACAGGATCGCTCCGCTGCTCGTATTGCCGCTGTTGGTGCATGCGGCATGGGCCAGTGCCGAGTCATGCGACGAGACGCTGAGGAAGGTTGAAAAGCTCTACAACAACACCGTCGACAGTTGCGGTCAGGACCCCGCGTCTGACTGCTCGGGGCTGCTGGTGCGCGGCACGCATCGGGCCGATCCGGCCAAGGGGCAGAAGTGGGACGTGTGGAATCCCAGCCCGAAAGCCGTGGAGCTGGGCACGTTTGCCGCCTCGTTCATGCGCGCCGACGGCATCAGTTATGAAGACCCGGGCATGAGCACGCAGAACGGCTATCTGATTACGCCACGGGATCTGGTGAAAGACCCCGAGACGCCAGTGCACGTCTATTGCGCGTTTCCCAACGATGCCTGGACCGACTTTCGCAATGATCGCGGCTGTGGCGACAACAAGAACACCGCCCCGACCGAAGCGGTCTGTCAGGCCATGAAACCACCGATCATCACACCGAACGCCTGGGTCGCGCACTTCACCCAGTACAACAACAATCGTCAGCAGGACCAGTTGCAGTGCGGTTTCAACATGCGCAATCCGATGAGCAGCAAGGAGCGGGTCGATGCCTTTCGCAATTTCATGGGGGCGCGCAAAGTCATCAACAGCCGTGAGTTTCAGACCCAGACCGAGCTGCGCCTGGGCAACCCGAAAACCGATGAGCTTCCGATTCTGGCGTTCTTCTACAGCGATCAGCGCGGCTTGAACGACGCGTTGGCCAACCAAAAGGACTACAAGGCCAAGACCGGCAAGGATCGCAACATCATCAAGATCGACTTCCCGAAAACCCCGGTGGCCAAGGCCTCTTTCTCGTGCATCCAGACCTCGACGCCGACAGAACCAAAATTCTGCGACAAGTACATCGAGTCCAGCACCTGGGTACAACGTCCCGATCCGAAACTGGGGCCGAAGACCTGGTCGCTCTCGGTAGTACCGACTGCGTGTGGTCGGGCGATCAAGGACGACCAGACCGACCGCATGTTTGCCGAGCTGTACAACAAGCACAAGGACGATCCGCAATGGCGCGAGTACAGCGTCAATGGCGGTTCGCTGCGGCGGCAGATGGTTTGCCATCTGGCGGCAACCTACGAGGGCAAGCCAGTGCGCAACAAGCCTGAGTGGAACCTTGAACCGGCGCGTCCGTATGTCGATCAGGCCACCGCCGTAGCCCAATACTGCAACCCGTACTGACGGCGCTTCCCTGTAGGAGCTGCCGCAGGGAGACATTCGTGAAGCACAAAAAACGGCCCGAGGGCCGTTTTTTTGTTCAGCGAAAAACCTCAACCGCCGAGGTAAGCCTCGCGCACTTTCGGGTCGGTCAGCAGTGCTTCACCGGTGCCTTGCATGACCACGCGGCCGTTCTCCAGAACGTACGCACGGTCAGCGATTTTCAGCGCCTGGTTGGCGTTCTGCTCGACCAGGAACACCGTCACACCGTCCTTGCGCAGCTGTTCGATGATGTCGAAGATCTGCTGGATGATGATCGGTGCCAGGCCCAGCGACGGCTCGTCGAGCAGCAGCAGTTTCGGCTTGCTCATCAGCGCGCGGCCGATGGCGAGCATCTGCTGTTCGCCGCCGGACATGGTGCCGCCGCGTTGGTTGAAGCGTTCTTTCAGGCGCGGGAACAGGCCGAGGACCTTGTCCATCTGCTCCTGATAGTCGCCCTTGTCGGTGAAGAAACCGCCCATCGACAGGTTCTCTTCAACGGTCAGACGGGCAAATACCCGACGACCTTCCGGCACCACCGCGATGCTCTTGCGCATGATCTGCGACGAGTCCTGGCCGACCAGTTCCTCACCCATGTAGCGGATGCTGCCGCTGTGCGCCTGCGGTGAACCGCAGAGCGTCATCAGCAGCGTGGACTTGCCGGCACCGTTGGCGCCGATCAGGGTCACGATCTCGCCCTGACGGACTTCGACGTTGACGCTGTGCAGGGCCTGGATCTTGCCGTAGAAGGTGGAAACGTTTTCGAACTGCAGCATTTACGCTTCCCCCAGGTAGGCTTTGATCACTTCAGGATTGTCGCGGATCTGTTCCGGCGTGCCATCAGCCAGCGGTGTGCCCTGGTTGATCACGACGATATGGTCGGAAATGCTCATGACCAGTTTCATGTCGTGTTCGATCAGCAGCACGGTGACGTTGTGCTCTTCACGCAGCACGCTGATCAGCGCCTTGAGGTCTTCGGTTTCCTTCGGGTTCAGACCGGCGGCCGGTTCGTCGAGCATGAGGATCCGCGGACGGGTCATCATGCAGCGGGCGATTTCCAGACGGCGTTGCTGACCGTAGGCGAGGGTACCGGCGGTACGGTTGGCGAACTCTTTCAGGTTGACCTTTTCCAGCCAGTACTCGGCATATTCCATGGCCTCGCGCTCGCTCTTGCGGAACGCCGGGGTCTTGAACAGGCCGGACAGGAAGTTGGTGTTCAGGTGACGGTGTTGCGCGATCAACAGGTTCTCGACCGCCGTCATGTCCTTGAACAACCGCACGTTCTGGAAGGTGCGCACCACGCCCTTGAGGGCGATCTTGTGCCCTGGCAGGCCCTGGATCGGCTCGCCGTCCAGCAGGATGCTGCCGCCCGATGGCTGGTAGAAACCGGTCAGGCAGTTGAACACGGTGGTCTTGCCCGCGCCGTTCGGCCCGATCAGCGCCACCACTTGTTTTTCCTTGACGGTCAGGGCCACGCCATTGACCGCCAGCAAGCCGCCAAAGCGCATGCTCAGGTTTTCGACTTTAAGGATCTCGCGGCTCATTTTCGCAACTCCATGTGTGGGCGTTGCATCGGCAGCAGACCTTGTGGACGCCAGATCATCATCAACACCATCAGCGCACCGAACATCAACATCCGGTATTCGCTGAATTCACGCATCATTTCCGGCAACAGGATCATCACCACGGCCGCGAGAATCACGCCCAGCTGCGAGCCCATGCCACCCAGCACGACGATGGCGAGGATGATCGCCGACTCGATGAAGGTGAACGATTCCGGCGTCACCAGCCCCTGACGGGCGGCGAAGAAGCTCCCGGCGAAACCGGCGAAGCTCGCACCCAGGGTGAACGCCGACAGCTTGATGATCGTCGGATTCAGGCCCAGTGCACGACAGGCGATTTCATCTTCACGCAGCGCTTCCCACGCACGGCCGATCGGCATGCGCAGCAGGCGGTTGATGATGAACAGCGCTGCCAGCGCCAGCAACAGGGCAACCAGGTAGAGGAAGATCACCTTGTTGATCGAGTTGTATTCGAGGCCGAAATATTCGTGGAAGGTTTGCATGCCTTCCGCCGCTTTACGTTCGAAGGTCAGGCCGAAGAACGTCGGTTTCTCGATGTTGCTTATGCCGTTCGGGCCACCGGTGATGTCGGTCAGGTTACGCAGGAACAGACGAATGATTTCGCCGAAACCGAGGGTCACGATCGCCAGATAGTCACCGCGCAGACGCAACACCGGGAAGCCCAGCAGGAAGCCGAACGTCGCCGCCATCAGGCCGGCAATCGGCAGGCAGATCCAGAAGCTCAGGCCGTAGTAGTGCGACAGCAGCGCGTAGCTGTAGGCGCCGACGGCGTAGAAACCGACGTAACCCAGGTCAAGCAGACCGGCCAGACCGACGACGATGTTCAGGCCAAGGCCGAGCATCACGTAGATCAGGATCAGCGTGGCAATGTCCACCGCGCCACGGGAGCCGAAGAACGGCCACACCAGTGCACCCAGAATCAACGCGATGATGATGTAGCGTTGGGTGGTCGGCAGGGTCAGGAAGTTGCTGGCCTTGGCCGGGATCAACGGCAGGCCCGGCGAGGATTTCCACGCCTTGCTGATTTGCTGGTTGAACAGCACGCGCAGGAACATCAGCACCGAGCACACGGCGATGGTCGCCAGAATGGCCGGGCTGGTGCCGTGCACTTCGAGGTTGATGCCGACGATGGTCAGTTTCAGACCGAGTACCGGGTAGGCCACGGCCCACACCAGCAAGGCGCTGAACAGCGCCTGTTTAAGATTCCTAGTCATACTTTCTCAACCTCCGGACGGCCCAGAATGCCGGTCGGACGGAACAACAGCACCAGAACCAACAAGCCGAAAGCCACGACGTCCTTGTACTGGTCGCCGAAGATATCGGCGCCAAAGGCTTCCGCCACCCCGAGCACCAGCCCGCCGAGCATGGCGCCGGGGATGCTGCCGATCCCGCCGAGTACCGCAGCGGTGAAGGCCTTGAGGCCGACGAGGAAACCGGCGTTGGGGTTGATCACGCCGTACTGCATGCTCAGCAGCACGGCAGCGACGGCTGCCAGCGCGGCACCAATGACGAAGGTCAGGGCGATGATGTTGTTGGTGTTGATGCCCAGCAGGTTGGCCATCTTGATGTCTTCGGCACAGGCGCGGCAGGCACGACCCAGGCGAGAGCGGGAGATGAACAGCGTGAGGCCGAGCATGGCGACCAGAGTCACCACGAACACCACGATTTGCATGTAGGAAATCAGCACTTCATGTGCGTCACCTGGCCCGATGGAGAAGTTGCCGGGGATCAGGTTGGGGATGGATTTGTCCTTGGAGTCTTGCGCGAGCAGAACCGTGTTCTGCAGGAAGATCGACATACCGATCGCGGAAATCAGCGGGATCAGACGGTTGCTGCCGCGCAGGGGGCGGTAGGCGATCCGTTCGATGCTGTAACCGTAGGAACTGGTGACGACGATGCTCGCGATGAACGCGGCGGTCATCAACAGCGGGACGTTGTCGATTCCCATCATGGCCAGCCCGGCGATAGCGATGAACGCCACGTAGGAACCGATCATGTACACCTCGCCGTGGGCGAAGTTGATCATTCCAATGATGCCGTAAACCATCGTATAGCCGATGGCGATCAGGGCATACGTGCTGCCAATGGTCAGGCCATTAACCAGCTGTTGGAAGAAGTGATAGATGTCAGGCATTACAACGCTCCTAAAAACCTGATACGCATTTCACTGGTGGAGTCATTTTCCCGCCCGGCCCCGTGGATCTTTATCCACTTCGAATCCGGGTTTTGCCAGCGAACCGCTGATGACGGTTTTGAGATTTTCAGGTGGGGAGACTGGCGGATCACGCCAGCGCGCCCCATACATTCGTAAAACAAAGCCCACGGCACGCCGTGGGCTTTATTGGCAGTCAGTCAGGGCGCGCCTTACTGAGGCGAAACTTCAGTTTTCGGTTTGCCGAAGTGCCACTCGTAAACCACAAATTTGAAGTCCTTCAGGTCGCCCTTGGCGTCGAAGCTCAGGTCGCCGGTAGGGGTCTTGAAGGTGCCGGCGTGGATGGCTTCGGCCACTTTGGCAGGGTCTTCGGATTTGGCTGCGGTGATACCGCCGGCAATCACTTCAACCGCCGAGTAGGAAGGGAACACGAACGGGCCGCTCGGGTCTTCTTTCTTCGCCTTGAATGCATCAGCCAGGGCAACGTTGGCCGGATCCTGGTCGAAGGATTTCGGCAGGGTCACCAGCAGGCCTTCGGAGGACTCTTTGGCGATCTGCGAAATGGAGTCGTTACCCACGCCTTCCGGACCCATGAATTTGGCTTTCAGGCCTTTTTCCTGGGATTGACGCAGGATCAGACCCAGCTCCGGGTGGTAGCCGCCGTAGTAGACGAAGTCGACGTTGGCTTGCTTGAGCTTGGCGATCATCGAGGAGAAGTCCTTGTCGCCGGCGTTGACGCCTTCGAACACGGCGACTTTCACGCCTTTCTTCTCCAGGGTCGCTTTGACTGCGGTGGCGATGCCTTCACCGTATTGCTGCTTGTCGTGCAGTACGGCGACGATTTTCGGCTTCACGTGGTCGGCGATGTAGTTACCGGCGGCAGGGCCCTGGGCGCTGTCCAGACCGATGGTGCGGAAGACCATTTTGTAACCACGGGCGGTGATGTCCGGGCTGGTGGCAGCCGGGGTGATCATCACGACGCCTTCGTCTTCGTAGATGTCCGAAGCAGGCTGAGTGGAGCTGGAGCACAGGTGACCGACCACGAACTTGACGCCGTCGTTGACGACCTTGTTCGCGACCGCTACCGCTTGTTTCGGATCGCACGCGTCATCGTATTCAACGGCTTCAAGTTTCTTGCCGTCGACGCCGCCCTTGGCGTTGATCTGTTCGATGGCCATTTTCGCGCCACTGAACTGCATGTCGCCGTATTGGGCTACAGGACCGGTTTTAGGGCCGGCGATACCGATCTTGATGGTGTCAGCGGCGAACGAATGGCTGGCAACCCCGGCCAGAACCATAGCGGCAAACAGTTTGGAAATCTGCTTAGTAGCCTTAGTCATAGTGCTCCACTCTTACTGTTGTAATTTTTTTGAGTTCTGGCGCCGTAGCAGCAGAACCGGGTCAGATATCTTTGCGATACCCTCCGGAAATGCCCCCGGCAACTGTACCGGTACAGTGTAGAGCGCCGGTTGTTGGCCTGGGAAGCAGGCGCCGAGGGGCAAAACTTGGGGGTGTCGCATTTTTGAATGAAAAAGACAGAATTGCGGCGGGGCTTTCGTGGGCATATATCCCAAACACCAGCATTCCTTGGCGTTCCTGCTCTTTTCGTTCGGTGAAGCCATTTGCAACCGGGTTTTTCTGCCGGACCACCGACGTTATCATTCGCGTCGATTTCTTTTCCGGACAGTCCCATGAATCAAGAACCTAGCACCCTCTATGCCAAGCTGCTTGGTGAAACCGCATCTATTACCTGGAAAGAGCTGGAGCCGTTCTTCGCCAAGGGTGCCCTATTGTGGGTCGACCCGGCCCTGGATTTGATCGCCGCCGCCGAGGCCGTGGCCGCGGATGACGGTGCGAAAGTCGCCGCCTGGCTGGCCGAAGATAGGGTCGCCAAGCTGTCTGAAACGCGGGCGCTGGATATTTTCGAACGTAATCCACAGCTGTGGGCGGTGGTGGTGAGTCCGTGGATTCTGATCCAGGAAAGGGCGGGCGATTCCAACGTTGCACCTTGATGGTGCGAATGATTGTCCGCAAAAAGTGTGTAGCCGAGTAGCGTGATGGCACGTTGCCGTAGAGAAAGGCCACAAGCGTGGGTGGCCTCACGGTGACGTAAACGTAACGGGAACAGTTTATTGAGCAGCCTGAGGGCTGCTTAATTGTTTCTGGATATTGGAATGACTGAAGGTTTTCAGTGAGTTTGAAGGCCTCTTCGCGAGCAAGCTCGCTCCCACAGGGGAATGCATTCCAATGTAGGAGCGAGCTTGCTCGCGAATGGGGCGGCTCGGTCTCCGATCAGACCGAGTAAGTCTTCCCGGTATGGTTATTCAGGGAAATAACCTTGGTCTTGCCGATGCGGTGACGGTAGATCTCGCGCAGGTACTTGATCGACTTCTTCACGCAATCGCGCGACAGGCGAATGTCGTTGATCGAGACAAACTTGTCCTTGTCGTTGATCAGCTCGCGGTACTTCTTCTCGTACATCGGCTTGATCGCGTACCAGTTGGTGTCGAGGATCTTCGCCGGGTTTTCGAACTCGTTGAGCAGATCGTCGATACGGTCTTCGTCGAACTCTTCATTAATGATGAAGTCGAGGATCGAGTTGTCCAGGGTCTCGTCGAAACGGTACGGGGTCTTGGCGAAGCAGCGCTTGATGAAGGCCACGATCAACGTCAGGAAATCGTCCGACAGGCACGGGCTCTTGGCGATCAGGGTGGTCAGCGACAGGTTGGCCGAGGCGCCGATCACCAGCGCATAGCGCTTGAGCGTGGTGTTGGGGAACAGGCTGTTGAGGTGGGTCTTCAACCGGTTCAGATCCATGTACGACAGCTTGTAGTCCTTCGGCAGGGAGACGATCGAGACCACCGACGAGCAGTTCTTGAAGAAGTGCAGGTCGTGCAGCGCCGCGGCGTCGTAGCCGGAATTCTTGTACTGCTCGAGCGAGGCGCGATAACGCTTGGACTCGATCGGCAGCAGGCTGATGCCTTCGATGGCCTGGGTGACCTTGTTGAAGTGCGGCAGGTCGATCGAGCGGAAGAACAGGTCGTCGATGTTCAGACGCTGCGGCTCTTTGTCGAACACCTTGAACTTGTCGCTGCTCGGCGGCGGGGTTTCCGGCACCACCGATTCGGCGTAGGCAATCGCCACCGGGCCGGCCAGGCTCATGAACAAGTCGTTGGCATCGAGGCGAATGGTTTCGCCGATGTCGATGCCGGCGCGACGGAAGTAGTTCTGGTCGTAGTCGGTGGTCACCGCCTGCGCCGTCAGAATGTTGAAGATCTGCTGCGAGATGTACTGGTTGGCGTGCTTCTCCATCGCATTGACATCAATGTTCTGGATGTTGCCGTCATCGCTCTCTTCGGCGTAACGCATGATGTCGTTGGAGATCAGCATCATCGCGTTCCATGGACGGATACGGCCCATGACGCTGGCTTCGCTGCTGTCTTCGTTGGCGAAGTTGTAGGAGAAATCCCATTCTTCCGAAAGGTATTTGCACAGCAGGCGTCCGGCGTTGATGTGCAGCGCCTCGGACATTTCACTGCGGTGATCGGAAATGTTCGGCAGCACGCAGATGCCGCTGGTGAAGATCGGCTCGAACACGAACGAATGCCCGCTCTTGCCGTCATGCTCGTCCATCGGCTTGGTGTCGAACGTCTTGTTCATGTACGAGTGCTGCTGGGCCAGGCCGAACTCCGAGGCCATGCCCGAGCCGGTACCGCCGCCGGCACTGAAGATCGAGAAGTACAGGCGCGACTGGTTGGCCTTGATGCCGCAGCTGTCGATCAGGTACGAGTGGATCATTTTCCAGTCGGGGCTGGAGAAGCGCTGGGTGTCTTTGTTGAGGATGATCTTCGCCAGATACTGGCCGAGGATCGGCGCGTTACCGGCGCCACCGGCGTGGACTTCGGACAAGTCCATGATCTTCATTTTGCTGTAGTCGCGCAGAAAGCCGCTTTTCTCGCCCTTGCGCGAGAAACGGATGCGCCCGGCGATGTCCTTGTCGAGGTCGCCGAGCATCACCAGCGGTTCGACGAGGAACACCGGTTTGCTCGACTTGTTCGGGCCGATCCGCAGATTCTGCTTGATCCACTGCGCCGGGCTGTAGCCCTTGTCGGCCAGACGCCGATCCGCCGCACGGTCTTCGTTGTTGAATTCGTTGAGGTAGAACTTGCGCGCGTTGTAGACCAGCTCCGCGACGTCGAGGGCGATGTTCGAGCCGCAGCGACCGAGGCCGATCAGGCACACCGAGGGAAATTCCTGGTCGTTGTGCTGTTCGTTGTCGCCTTCCAGGTGCGGTGGACGCGGGAATACCAGATCACGCAGCCCGTCGAGATTGTCGAGGATGCGGTCGGTGTTGGTTTCGGTGTAGTACAGATATTGCTGAGTGCCCAGCGGGCGCGAAGGAGGCAATGGCTTCATCGGAGCCGGGCTGTTCGCCGCAGGGCTCAGGGTCAGATCGGATACCGCAGTGGCCGGATTGTTTTTAGAAGTCATTGTGCGCCATATACCTGGACAGGGTTGGCTCGGCGACCGTTGTCATCGAGCCTCACGGAAAGAGGATCTCGCGTCTTTGACTGCGCGTATTTGGCCCGGGCGTCAGGGGCTTGGCCTGATCGTCGCGCGGGGGAATCCTTTCCTGATCGTTCATGAATCGGCCATTATTCAGTGATCTTTAATCGAAAAGAGGCAAAATGATGTCAACGCTACCTTCGTTGGGCTTTGCCGGAATCGGCCTGATGGGCCTGCCGATGTGCCGTCGTCTGCTGGCGGCGGGTTACCCGCTGACCGTGTGGAACCGCAATCCGGCCAAGTGCGCGCCGCTGGTCGAAGCCGGCGCCCGGCAGGTGGCGAGTCCCGCTGAATTGTGTGACCACGCGGACATGGTGATGCTCTGTCTGGCCGACACGGCAGTGGTGCGCGAGGTGGTGTTTGGCGCCGGGGGTGTCGCTGAAGCCGCGAAAAAAGGCCAGTTGCTGGTAGATTTTTCCAGCCTCGAACCGACGGCAACTCGCGAGATGGCGGCCGAGTTGGCAGGCAAGACCGGGATGAGCTGGCTCGATTCACCGGTGTCCGGCGGTGTGGTCGGTGCCGAGGCTGGCAGTCTGGCGATCATGGTCGGCGGCGAGGCGGGGGATCTGGATCGGGTGCGCCCGGTGCTGCTCAACCTCGGTCAACGGGTCACGCACATGGGCGGCATTGGCGCCGGGCAAGTGACCAAGGCCTGCAACCAGATGATCGTCGCCTGCAATGCGCTGGTGATCGCCGAAGTGGTGGCGCTGGCCGAGCAGTCCGGCGTCGATGCGCGCCTGATCGCCGAGGCGCTGGCCGGTGGGTTTGCCGATTCGAAACCGTTGCAGATCCTCGCGCCGCAAATGGCCGAGAGCCGTTTTCAACCGGTGAAATGGCACGTGCGCACGCTGCTCAAAGACCTCGATACCGCAGTGAAATTCTCCCGCGAACAAGGCTCGGCCACGCCGATCAGCGGATTGGCCGCACAATTGATGCGCCTGCATGGGGCGCAGGGCTTTTTGCAGAAGGATCCAGCGACACTGGTACAAATGTACCGCGCGCCAGACTCAACGGATTGACCGCATGCGAGTGTTTACGCTGATTGATTTCTTCCAGCACCGGGCGTAACTCGTCCAGCGGCACCGGACGGCTGAGCAGGTAGCCCTGAATGAAATCGCAGCCCGAGCGCTCAAGGAATTCGTACTGCTCCAGGCTTTCCACGCCTTCGGTCACCACCTGCAGATGCAGGGTGTGGGCCATGACGATGATCGCCTGGACGATCTCCATGTCGGCGGTTGCCTTGGGGATGTCGAGGATGAACGAACGGTCGATCTTCAGTGTGTTGAGCGGCAGGCGCTTGAGGTAGGCCAGCGATGAATAACCGGTGCCGAAGTCGTCGATTGACAGCGACACCCCGAGGGCGCGGATCTGCCGCAGCAGCACCAGGGTGTTGGCGATGTTGCCCATCAGCGCATTTTCGGTGACTTCCAGTTCCAGGCGTTCCGGCGCGACGCCAGCGGTGCGCAGCGCATTTTCGATTTCATCGGCGAGTTCTTCCCGGGCAAGGTTGAGCGGCGAGCAGTTCCAGGCGATTTTCAGTTCGTCGCAGCCGTGGCGCGTCAGTTCGCCAAGGTCGGTGCAGGCCCGGCGCAGCACCCAGTTATCCAGTTCGGCAATCAGGCCGTTGGTTTCGGCAATCGCGATGAAACGATCCGGGGCCAGCAAGCCATGCACCGGGTGCTGCCAGCGAATCAGCGCTTCGAGTTTGGTCACTCGACCGGTTTTCAGTTCGAAAATCGGCTGGTAGTAGAGCATCAGCCCGTTTTCTTCGCGCAGGGCGTGGCGCAGTTCTTCTTCCAGTTGCAGTTCGAGGCTGGCGCGGGTCTTCATGTTGGAGCTGAAAAAATGCAGGCCGTTACGCCCGGCGCCTTTGGATTGATACAGCGCCAGATCCGCGTGCTTGAGCAGTTCTTCGCAGGTGGTGCCGTCGTCGGGAAACAGGCTGATGCCGATGCTGGTGGTCATCACCATACGCCGTCCGGCCAGTTCGATCGGCTCCTTCATTTTCAGCATGATCCGTTGCGCCATGTTGCGCGCTTCTTCGCGGTCATGCAGGCCGATCAGGATGCAGAACTCGTCGCCGCCGAAGCGCGCAACCACGTCTTCATGGCTGCGCACCGAGCCTTTGATGTGATTGGCGATGACTTTGAGCAGGGCGTCACCGGCGTCATGGCCGAGGCTGTCGTTGATCCTTTTGAAGTGGTCGATGTCGAGAAACATCACCGCGAGCATGCCGCCTTCGCTGGTTTTCTGGTTGAGTTTTTCGGCGAAGATCTGGTTGAAACCGCGGCGGTTGATCAGGTTGGTCAGCGCGTCGTAATTGGCCACTTGCTGCAGTGACATGCGCGCCTGATCGAGCTGGCCGAGCAGGGCGTTGACCCGGCGCAGGTCGTGCTCCTTGTTCTGCAGTTTCTTGTCGGCGAGTGCCGCACTGATCGCGCTGCCGAGAATCAGCAGGATGATCAGCGCGACCGTCAGACCCAGTTGCAGATGGCTGGTTTCGCTCGCCATGGTCGGCGCGGTGCCTTCGGGCAAGACCAGATGCAACGCGGCCATGCCGGTGAAGTGCATGCTGATGATGCCGGCGCCGAGGATCACTGCGGCGGTGTATTTGAGCAATTGATGAAAACGCCCGCTGCCTTCACGCAGATAACCGGCGACCCACAGTGCGGCGAAGCTGGCGCCGATGGCAATCACGATCGACAGGCAGAACAACAGCGGCTGGTAGTAGGCGGTGGCCGCCGAGTGCATCGCCGCCATGCCGACGTAATGCATGCCGGCGATGCCCAGGCCAATGACGATCGCGGTTTTCAGGTAGTGCACCAGGCTGGGTTGCGGCTCACTCAAGGTGTGCATCGCCAGCCACGAGGCGAGCAGGGCGATCAGCAGGGAGAACAGGGTAATCGCCAGATCGTAGTGGACTTCGATCGGCGCCTGGAATGCGAGCATGGCGATGAAATGCATGGCCCAGATGCCGCCGGCCAGGCACGAGGCGCCGATCCAGCGCCACACCCGTTGCGAGCCCGGGTCTTCGGCATGCCCGACCCGCTCGGCCATGTCGAGGGTGGCAAAACTCGCGGCGCAGGCGACCAGATAGGCCACCAGCACCAGCAAGGGATTATGGGTGCAATCGAGAATGACCTGCCCGCTCTCCGGCAGCTCGGTAACAAACTGCAAACCAAGCCACTCCATAGCATCCCCGTCTGTGAAGTCGTCCCTGCTGCGTCAGCAACGCAGGCGAATGAGAGGAGTATAGAGGCGGTTTTTGCCATGCAAGCGGTAGTGGCACATTGGCGCCAACGATTTCGGCATGAGCTTTATAGCGATTGGCGCTAAATCTCAGGCGCTTTGCTCGTAAGGGATCTGATTCCAGTCAGGCTCAAGCGGCGGCAAGCCGAAGCGGGCGCGCGCCTTGTCGCAATCGACATTCTGTTCGCCGTTTTCCCAGGACGACTCGAATTCGCGGCAGGGGCTGGAACGCTGTTCGTAAATCGAGCACTGCACCTGGCTGCCCACCTCGCCGACCAACGCCGTACACCGCGGCGATTTGCAGTCGGTGCCGTTCATTGCCACCCGACTGGGGCTGATCTGGGTGACCAGTTCATCGGGCACCGTTCCGCCGGAGGAGGCGCATTCACCCCAGAAAAAAGACACGCGAAAATGGGAACAGCAGGCACCGCAATTCAGACACGGACTGACTTCGGACATTGGGAGGGCATCAAAGGGGTTGATCGGCGAATCCGGACGGATCCGGCGGCTATTCTAGGCTTCGCCAAGAACTTGGGAAGGGGGGCGCGAAAGTATTTTTTTGTGGCAGGATTTTGCTGCAAAACCCCCGGTTTACGGGGGATTGCTGCGTTATCAAGGGCTTACGTTTCTTTACAGTGCCATGGCTCATTATCAGGCTGACGAATGATCACAGACAGCCCCGGTCCGCCTGTCTAGATTGCAGGTTCCGGGCTCGGATGCGTCGGCAGTGAAGCCCTCATAACAATAAAGAGACGGACCCATGCAGAACTCGACCCAAGCGGCGAATGCCTGGCGCATTCTGTTCCTGTTGTTCCTTGCCAACCTGTTCAATTTCTTCGACCGCACCATTCCGGCGATCATCATCGAGCCGATCCGCATGGAATGGCACCTCAGCGATTTTCAACTGGGGATCGTCGGCACCGCTTTCACCCTGGTTTATGCGATCGCCGGCCTGCCGTTGGGGCGCATGGCCGATACCGGTTCGCGCAGCAAACTGATGGGCTGGGGCCTGGCGACCTGGAGCGCGCTGACGGCGGTCAACGGGCTGGTCGGCAGTTTCTGGAGTTTTCTGCTGGTGCGCATGGGCATCGGTATTGGCGAGGCCAGTTATGCACCGGCGGCCAACTCGCTGATCGGTGACCTGTTCCCGGCGCACCGTCGGGCGCGGGCCATGGGTATTTTCATGCTCGGCTTGCCGTTGGGTCTGCTGCTGGCGTTCTTCACCATCGGCGCGATGGTCAAGGCCTTTGACAGCTGGCGCGCGCCGTTCTTTATTGCGGCGGTGCCGGGGCTGATCCTCGCGGTGTTCATGTTTTTCATCAAGGAACCCAAGCGCGGCGCGGCAGAAACCGTGCAGGTCTCACAGGACAGAGTCGACAAGCCGATCCGCCGGGTGCTCGCGGTGCCGACGTTCCTCTGGCTGGTGCTGGCCGGGCTGTGTTTCAACTTTGCCACTTATGCCTGCAACTCGTTTCTGGTGCCGATGCTGCAGCGCTACTTCCTGATGCCGTTGCAGGATGCGGCGGTGGCGACCGGGGTGATTGTCGGTATCACCGGGCTGATCGGCCTGACCCTCGGCGGCTGGATCGCCGACAAGATTCATCAGCGGGTCGCCAACGGGCGGCTGCTGTTTGCCGGCTTCAGTCTGATCATCTCGACCCTGTGCACGGCGTGGGCGCTGCATGCCGGACGGGTCGAGATCGGCGTGTTCGTTGCGGTGTTCAGCGTCGGCTGGCTGTTTGCCTATAACTTCTATACCTGCGTGTACACGGCGATTCAGGACGTGGTCGAACCGCGCCTGCGGGCGACGGCGATGGCGCTGTTCTTTGCCGGGTTGTACCTGCTCGGCGGCGGCTTGGGTCCGGTGGTGGTGGGAGCCTTGTCCGATCACTTTGCCAAATCGGCGATGATTTCGGCAGGCGCCGAACAGATGACCGAGGCGTTCAAGGCTGTGGGGCTGCATGATGCGATGTACCTGATTCCGGTGGCGCTGTTCTTCACCATGGTGTTTCTGTTTCTGGCGGCGCGGTGTTTTGTGCGCGATGCGCAGCGGATGAGGGAGGGGTTGGTGGCTGTGGTTGAGCCTGATGTTTCTGTGGCGACTGCATAACCGCCTTCGCGAGCAAGCTCGCTCCCACATGGGAACGCATTCCAAACTGTGGGAGCGGGCTTGCTCGCGAAAGGGCTATCAGCATCAGTCGATAAATACCAGATAAACAAAAAGGCCCGCATCACTGCGGGCCTCTTCATTTATAGCGGTAGAGCAGGGGACTTAACCCGCCACCAGCACCCGGATCGCTTCCAGACGCAGTGCCGCTTTATCCAGCATCGCCAGGCCCAGTTCACGCTGCTTGCGCAACGCATCCAGTTCGCTGTCGCGTACGGTCGGGTTGACCGCTTGCAACGCGGTCAGGCGCGCCAGTTCTTCTTCGGTGTCCGCCGCCAGACGACGACGGGCCTCGGCCACGCGCTCGGCGTGACGCGGGGTGATCTTGTCTTCACCGGCGTTGATCCGTGGCGTCAGCTGATCGCGCTGGGCCTGGATGAACTTGTTGGCGCTGGCGCGTGGCACGCTTTCCAGTTGATCGTTGAGGGTTTCGAACGAGACCCGTGGCGACAGGTCGTTGCCGTTGGCGTCGAGCAGGCAGCGCAGCGCAGCCGGCGGCAGGTAACGGCCCAGTTGCAGCGAACGCGGGGCTACCACTTCGCTGACGTAGAGCAGCTCCAGCAACACGGTGCCTGGTTTCAGCGCCTTGTTCTTGATCAGCGCAACGGCGGTGTTGCCCATCGAGCCGGACAGCACCAGATCCATGCCGCCCTGCACCATCGGGTGTTCCCAGGTGATGAACTGCATGTCTTCGCGCGACAGCGCCTGGTTGCGGTCGTAGGTGATGGTCACGCCTTCGTCGTCACCCAGCGGGAAACTGGCGTCGAGCATCTTCTCGCTCGGCTTGAGGATCAGGGCGTTTTCCGAGTGGTCTTCGCTGTCGATGCCGAACGCGTCGAACAGGGTTTCCATGTAGATCGGCAGGGCGAATTGATCGTCTTGCTCAAGGATGTCTTCGACCAACTGATCGCCTTCGCCCGAACCGCCGGAGTTGAGTTCCAGCAGACGGTCGCGACCGGTGTGCAGCTCTTGTTCCAGACGCTCGCGCTCGGTGCGCGCCTCGTCGATCAGCGCTTGCCACTCGCCGTCATCGGCCTCTTCCAGCAGCGGCAGCAGGCGCGGACCGAACTGATGCTGCAAGGCGTTGCCGGTCGGGCAGGTATTGAGGAAGGCGTTCAGCGCTTCGTGGTACCACTGGAACAGACGCTCTTGCGGGCTGGTTTCCAGATACGGCACGTGCAGTTCGATAATGTGCTTCTGACCGATTCGGTCGAGACGGCCGATACGCTGCTCGAGCAGGTCCGGGTGCGACGGCAGATCGAACAGCACCAGGTGGTGGGCGAACTGGAAGTTGCGACCTTCACTGCCGATTTCCGAGCAGATCAGCACTTGCGCGCCAAATTCTTCGTCGGCGAAGTAGGCGGCGGCGCGGTCACGCTCGAGGATGTTCATGCCTTCGTGGAACACCGTGGCCGGGATGCCGGAACGCACGCGCAGGGCGTCTTCCAGGTCCATCGCGGTTTCGGCGTGGGCGCAGATCACCAGCACTTTGGTGCGCTTGAGCATTTTCAGCTGATCGATCAGCCACTCGACGCGTGGGTCGAATTTCCACCAGCGCTGTTCTTCGCTGGCGTCCGGCTGGGCCTGGAAGCTGACTTCCGGGTACAGCTCGGCGTGATCGCCCAGCGGCAGTTCGAGGTATTCGTCCGGGCATGGCAGCGGGTACGGGTGCAGTTTGCGCTCCGGGAACCCTTGCACGGCGGCGCGGGTGTTGCGGAACAGCACGCGGCCGGTGCCGTGGCGGTCGAGCAGCTCGCGCACCAGGCGGGCGCTGGCTTCGCTGTCGCCATCGTTGACCGCGGTCAGCAAGGCTTCGCCTTCGTTGCCGAGGAAACCGTGGATGGTCTTGTGCGCTTCCGGCGACAGGCGTCCCTTGTCCAGCAGTTCCTGAACGGCTTCGGCCACCGGGCGATAGTTCTCGCTCTCGGCGCGGAACGCGGCCAGGTCATGGAAACGGTTCGGGTCGAGCAGGCGCAGACGGGCGAAGTGGCTGTCCTGACCGAGCTGTTCCGGGGTCGCGGTGAGCAGCAGCACGCCGGGAATCACTTCAGCCAGTTGTTCGACCAGCGAATACTCGGGGCTGGCCTTGTCTTCGTGCCACACCAGGTGGTGGGCTTCGTCGACCACCATCAGGTCCCAGCCGGCGGCGAACAAGGCGTCCTGCGCCTTCTCGTCTTCGACCAGCCACTCCAGGGCAACCAATGCCAGCTGGGTGTCTTCGAACGGGTTGGTGGCATCGCTTTCGATGAAGCGCTCTTCGTCGAACAGCGCGACCTGCAGGTTGAAACGGCGGCGCATTTCCACCAGCCACTGATGCTGCAGGTTTTCCGGCACCAGGATCAGCACGCGGTTGGCGCGGCCCGAGAGCAGTTGGCGATGGATCACCAGACCGGCTTCGATGGTTTTACCCAGACCCACTTCGTCCGCCAGCAGAACCCGTGGCGCAATACGGTCGGCGACTTCACGGGCGATGTGCAACTGGTGCGCGATCGGTTGCGCACGCACGCCGCCCAGGCCCCAGAGCGAGGACTGCAACTGGCGGCTGGTGTGTTCCAGGGTGTTGTAGCGCAGGGAGAACCACGACAGCGGGTCGATCTGCCCGGCGAACAGACGGTCGCTGGCCAGACGGAACTGAATGAAGTTCGACAGCTGGGTTTCCGGCAGGGTGACGGCTTCGTTCTGCCCGTTGAGACCGTGATAGACCATCAGTCCATCGACGTCGTCGACTTCGCGCACGGTCATCTTCCAGCCTTCGAAGTGCGTAATGGTGTCACCCGGCGAGAACCGCACGCGGGTGAGGGGCGCATTCCGTAGCGCGTACTGGCGGGTTTCGCCAGTGGCCGGGTAAAGCACGGTCAACAAGCGGCCGTCCTGTGCCAGAACGGTGCCTAAACCAAGCTCTGCTTCGCTGTCACTGATCCAGCGTTGCCCCGGTTGATACTGCTGCGCCATGCTGCCTGACTCCCACCTTGAAAAAGCGGGCTATCTTAACGGAATGCAGGCTTCAGGGCCAAAGATTACTGGGTAAAAGCTGCCGCAGGCTGCGATCTTTTGATCTTTGGAAACACTTGAGATTTGTGGTGTCCGATTAAAAGATCGCAGCCTGCGGCAGCTCCTACAGTGCCAACCCGGTCACAAGTTTGCGACCAGTGGCTCAAGGCGCCTTTGCCGCAGCCGATAGCCTGCTGACAGGAGACCCTTCATATGCTGCCACCGATGCTCCCCCTGAGCGCTGTGCCGATCACTTCCCAGCAGGATCCGATTCGCCAGCGGCCGGACATTCCTCCGGTGGTGCCGGTGCAGGAAAGCTCCAACGAAAGCACGATTGATCTGCAAAAACGCGACCCGGAAGAGGATCGCCTGCTGGCGCGCGAAGAACAGCGTCGTCAGCAGGAGCGTGATCGTCGCCGGCGCGAAGCCGACGAAGACCCCGAAGAACATCTGGCCGTGCCAGGCACCGAGCTGAATGCCGACAATACCGTACCGGTGGTGCCGTTGATGGAAGATCAGCCGCGTCAGGGCTTGTGGGTCGATATCGAGATCTGAGGCGAGGCCGCCAGTTCGCCCAGATTGTCCAGCAACGCCTCGATTTCCTCTTCAGTGTTGAGATAACTCACCGCCACCCGCGCCAGGCTTTCGAGCCCGCGAGCCTGCATGTCGAGGGGCGTGTAGGCCACACCGTTGGCACCGATGTTGATTCGCCGTGCAGCCAGCGCCTGCTTCAGTTCGACACAATCCCAGCCTTCCAGGGTGAAGGCGATCAGCCCGGACTGTTGGTCCGCCGGACCGAGATTGCGCAGGGTCAGGCCGGGAATGCTCGGCAGGCGTTGGCGCAGATGATCGCTCAAGCGCTGGATGCGTTGGCGAATCGAGCGTGCGCCGATCCGATTGTGTTCTTCCAGCGCATTGGCCAGCCCGGCCAGCAGGGCCAGCGACACTTCACTGGTTTCAAAACGGCGCGCATCATCGCGCAGGGTGAAGCGCCGGCCATCCCACGGCGCTGACAACACATCACGTTGCTGTGGCAACAGACGTTGCAGAAACGCCCCCCGGATGTACATCAACGCCGTACCGCGCGGGCCGCGCAAAAACTTGCGCCCAGCGCCCTTGAGCACATCGCACTGCAAGGCCTGGACGTCGCAGGGCAACTGCCCCAGCGCCTGACCGGCGTCGATGAAGTAGGGGACTCCATGTTGTCGAGCGACCTGGCCGATCCGCTCGGCGGGGTTGATCAGGCCACCATTGGCCGGCAGCCAGGTCAGGGCGATCAGGCGCACATTGCCGTCGATCATCCGCGCGAGCGCTTGTGGATCGACAGCGCCATCGGCATCGCACGGGATCACCTGCAGTCGCGCACCGGCCTTTACCGCTTCAGCCATGCACGCCAGATTACCGGCCCATTCGTGACGTCCGACAAGGATCCGCTCGCCGGGTTGCCATGGCCCCAGCGCATTGAACGCCTGACTCCATGCCGCCGAGCCGCTGCTGGCGAAGGCGATGTCTTCAGGGGCAGCATTGAGCAGTGTCGCGGCGGCGCTGCGTGCTCTGTGCTGCAGTTGAGTATCAGCGGCCTCCATCGGGCCGCCGAGCGCTTCGCGTTGCAACTGCTCGATGATTGCATCGAGGGTTGCCTGACTCGGCAAGGAGGCACCCGCATGGTTGAAGTGAATGATCCGGGCGCAGCCGGGCGTGGCCGCTCGCAGATATTCGACGGCCTCGGCATTCACGGGAGTAGCTCGAAAATCGCATCGACTTCAACCGCCACACCACTTGGCAGGCTGCACACACCCACAGCGGTGCGGACATGCCTGCCCTTTTCACCGAGTGCGTTGACCAGCAGATTCGAAGCACCGTTGGCCACAGCGCCCTGGCGTTGAAAGTCGGGCGTGGTGGCGATGAACACGCCGAGTCGCAGGATACGTCCCAGCCTGGACAGATCATCGCCCAAGGCATCACCCAATTGCGCGAGCAGGCCCAAGGCCGCCAGCTCGGCAGCCTTGATCCCTTCCTCTTCGCTGATGGCTTCACCCAGGCGCCCGATGAAGGCCGGTTTGCCGTCAATCAACGGAATTTGTCCGGAGATGTACAGGCGGTTTTGAGTGCCGACCTGATTGACGTAATTGGCGATGGGCTGGCTGGGAGGCGGAAGTTGCAGCCCGAGTTGTTCAACGCGCTTGCTGAGCAGATCTGTCATGTTGAGTCCTCCTGAGTGAGGGCATCAGCATGTTGAAGCGACGGATCACCGACAAACGGATAGATCTAATCCGATGTATCGAAATCGCTCATGGGTGGGCCTTTGCATCCAGCCATTGGCTGAAACTCTGCACGTCTGCCTCGGGCAGGCGCTGGGGAGTGACCAGCCAATAACCGATTTCGCCGTGCAACGGCGGCGTGTCAAAGGCCGGGACCAGCGAGCCCTCCTTGAGCCGGCGTTCGATCAGGCATTGACGGCCCATGGCGATGCCCTGACCGGCGACTGCCGCCTCGACGACGATGTTGTAGTCATGGAGCATCACGCTGGGGACGTGGTTCAGGTCGATGCCGCTGTGCTGATACCAGTCTGTCCATTCGAAAGGCTGGTGCGACTTGGCCATCAGCAACGGACCGTTTTTCACGCCATTGGCCTTGAAGTCCGGGCTGCATACCGGGGTCAGGGTTTCGCTCATGAAGCGTCGGGCCAGGACTTTCGGCCAGCCACCCTTGCCATAGCGGATCGCCAGATCCACCTCGCCGCCAGCGACATCGGCCAGTTGCACGGAGGGCAGCAGTTCGACGTGGATGTGTGGGTTTTTCGTGCTGAAATCCGCCAGTCGCGGTGCCAGCCATAAAGTGGCGAACGAGGCGAGCAGGCCAATGCGTAAAGTGCTTGGCTGCTCACCGCGCAGTGGCCGGGTGGCGGCAGCGATGGCGGCGAGGGCAGGTTCGATTTGCTGGTAGTACGCTTGCCCGGCCGGCGTCAGATCGATGGCCCGGGTGCGTCGGACAAACAGACGCAGGCGGAGAAACTCTTCGAGTTTTTGCACCTGATGACTGACCGCACTCTGGGTCACTGACAACTCGTCGGCAGCCTTGATGAAACTCAAATGGCGGGCCACGGCTTCAAAGGCGCGCAGGGCCATCAGCGGTGGCAGGTCCTGATGCAGGGGCACGGCAAACATCCTTGGGTTCGCGGCAAAGCGCAGATTGTGCGGTGAAAACCGTCGCGCGGTACATCAATTGTTCCGGCTTGCCAGTGTCGACAACTGGTCAGGCTCGGCGCCAGGCGGCATTATTGGCGCAGTCCTGCCTTCGATTCGGCAGTTGTGATTCTTTCAAGTGATGCACCCGCCATGAGCCAAGACGACAAACTGATCGACCTCAGCACCGAACGCGCCAAGCGTGTGCATGACCTTAACGAGAAACGCCTAAACGAAGTGCGCAAGGCCTTCGAGCAGGCGATGCCGTTGGGAAAAGTTAAGAAAAAGTCGAAAAACAAGCCGAAAAAGCGTTGATCTCCCCCCTGCATCCTTTGATGCAGGTCAGTTATTTTCCCGCCTTTGCCTTCTGTGTTGACCGGACTTGATCCTGGTCAATTTCTGCGCCTGCGTGATTGGTTAACTTAGCTCCATCGCAGCAAAGCAGGGGCCAGGAGGCCACAGTCATGTTTTTCGATAACGTGGTGTTTGCCGGGGTTCTGACCGTAGGTCTCATGGTTCTGTTTTTTGCAGGGTTTGGATTTTTTATCTGGAAGGATGCGAATAAGCGCAAGAAGTAGGTCTTTCCGGGTTTGATGAGCACGCAAGGCATTTTGGGGCGACTTCGGTTGCCCCTTTTTTTGTGTCTTGGCGGCCTTTGGGCCGACCAGACTTTGGGTGTGCTTTGTGAATATCCGTTGCTGCGGTAACGGCGGCTTAGGGTTCCGCCCTTACGGCGGGTCACTTTTGACAAACGCCTCAAAAGTAACCAAAAAGGCTTTACCCTGACGTTCGGCCCTCGCTTAGGCTCGGGTTCCTTCGCTGCGGGATTCATCCGGGGGGCAGCGCCTACGGTTTGCT
This sequence comes from Pseudomonas sp. GM30, assembly GCF_000282275.2. NCBI lineage: Bacteria > Pseudomonadati > Pseudomonadota > Gammaproteobacteria > Pseudomonadales > Pseudomonadaceae > Pseudomonas > Pseudomonas sp. GM30. The sequence continues at coordinate 192,517 of NZ_AKJP02000001.1, forward strand.
TCGCTGCACCTCCTCTCGCTGTGTTTGGCTGCGCCAAACGGTCGCTGCGCTCCCACCCCCGGATAAATCCCTCCACTCAGCCTGCCGACGGGCCCTCAGATCAAAAGCGGTACTCGAGCTAACGCTCATTGTGTTGAGTGGGGCGGCTTCGCCGCATGGGGTGCACGCTCTCTAAATTGTAGGAGCCAGCCTGCTGGCGATGGCGGCCTGACAGCCGACCAAACTCCAACTGAATACACCCGATCCCACTGTGGGAGCGAGCTTGCTCGCGAAGGCGGCCTGACAGCCGACCAAACTCCAACTGAAACACCCAATCCCCTGTAGGAACTGCCGAAGGCTGTGATCTTTTGATCTGTTCTGGCTCTGGCTCTGGCTCTGGCTCTGGCTCTTGCTCTTGCTCTTGATGTGGCTTTTGATCTTCAGCCCCTTCGGCAGGCCGAGCGTAGGTCTCCATCAGGGGGTTAGGCGCGTAGCGCCATGCGGCGAAGCCGCATACATCGAGAGGAGGTGCAGCGAAGCAAACCGTAGGCGATGCCCCCGGATGGACACCGTAGCGAGGGAACACTGAGCCTAAGCGAAGTGCCGTACGCCGGGGCAAAGCCTTTTGGGTTACCTTTTCGGCGTCTGGAAAAGGTGACTCGCTGTAAGAGCGAAACCGCCAGCGGCAACAACCGCAGCAACGGATATGCCCCCAATCCAACCAAAGCAAAAAAGGCGCGATCCTTTCGAATCGCGCCTTTTCATCAAAGCTTGAAGCGGTCTATCAGCTACCCAACGCTTTGGACGCCAACCAGAACAACCCAGCCGACAACGCCACAGTCGCCGGCAAGGTCAGAACCCACGCCAGCAGGATAGTGCGAACAGTCCCACCCTGCAGGCCGCTCTTGTTGGCGACCATGGTGCCAGCCACGCCCGAGGACAGCACGTGAGTGGTCGATACCGGCAGACTGAAGATGTTGGCCATACCGATCAAACTGGCAGTAGTGATCTGCGCCGACATGCCCTGGGAATAGGTCATGCCTTGCTTGCCGATCTTCTCGCCGATGGTCAGTACCACGCGTTTCCAGCCGACCATGGTGCCCAGGCCGAGGGCCAGGGCGACCGCCAGAATCACCCAGAACGGGGCGTATTCAGTGGTCGTGGTCAGGTCTTTGCGCAGTTTGTCCAGGTCAGCCTTTTCACGGGCTTCAAGGCCTGGCAGCTTGCCGACTTTCTTCGCGGTGTCATCCAGGCACAACAGATAGCGACGCACTTCGATGCGGCTTTCCGAGGACAGCGAATGGTAGTCCGCTACACCTTTAAGGGTGTCAAGCAAGGCGTTGATGGTCGGTTCGGTCTGCTGCGGGTTGCAGCGGAATTTCTCCGGCAGGTCGCCTTCGACGCTTTTGCCCAGGGCCAGGAATTCGCCCAGGGAGTCGGCATTGCGTTTGTAGAACTGGCTCAGATGCAGGGTCGCGTCGCGGGTGCGCTCGATCTGGTAAGTGGTGCTGCTCAGGTCGAGGACGAACTGCGCAGGCACGATACCGATCAGTACCAGCATGATCAGGCCGATGCCTTTCTGACCATCGTTGGAACCGTGCACGAAGCTCACGGCCATGGCCGAAATCACCAGAACCAGGCGGTTCCAGAACGGTGGGTGCTTCTTGTCGTCGATCTTGCGGCGCTGTTCCGGGGTCTTGTGCATCTTCGACAGCGGACGCCACCACTTCAGGCCGATCAGGATCAGCGCGGCGATCAGGAAACCGGCCATTGGCGAGAACACCAGCGAGGCGCCGATGTCGATCGCTTTCTGCCAGTTCACGCCGTCGGCCAACGGAATGTTGTTGATCAGGGCGTTGGCCAGGCCGACGCCGAGGATCGAGCCGATCAGGGTATGGGAACTGGAGGCCGGGATACCGAAGTACCAGGTGCCCAGGTTCCAGGTGATCGCCGCGGCGAGCAACGAGAACACCATCGCCAGGCCATGGCCGGTGTTCACATTGATCAGCAGTTCTACCGGCAGCAGGTGAACAATGGCATACGCCACGCCAACGCCGCCCAGCAACACGCCGAGGAAGTTGAACACACCGGAGAAGAACACCGCCAGGTGAGGCGGCATGGCTTTGGTGTAGATAACAGTGGCTACCGCGTTAGCGGTGTCATGAAATCCATTGATGAACTCGAAGGCGAGGACAAACGTCAGGGCGAGCAAGAGGCTCACAAGCACCCAAGCATCCAGTCCGCTGAATAAATCGATCATGAAGGTTTTCTGACCCGGTCATAAGGGGGCGCGATTATGCCAGAAAAGACTGGAAATCGATCCCCTACCTGCTCATCGGTAGCAATCAATGTCGAATTAAATTGTTGCAAGGTGCAAAGCCCCAGCGTGTTGCAGGGTTTTTCAAGTCATTGATTGGCTTGAAAAAACCTTCAGGCGGCAGGCATTTTGTCGAGTGCGTAAGGGCCTCAAACGTCTGTGTGAAATATCTCTGAAACGAGTCAGACACGCTCCTTTCCCGTTCAGGCCGGGGGAGGGGGGCCGCTGCCCGCGGGTAGCGGGCGCGCAAGGCATGGTCGGGTCACCGCGCTTTTAGCCGGTGGCGACGCAGACCCTCGAAAATCTCAGGATCGCCCGGTCATGGCTCTTCGGTTTTGAGTTCTTCTTCCATCTTTTTCAGTTCTTGCTGGAAAACCTGATCCTGAACGGTCGGGCGTTTGCGCCATGCCTTGCGTTCCGGTTCGGGTTGCGCGGCGTAGGTGGTGACTTCCCCGCCGTAAACTTCCTTGTAACGTTGTTCCTGGCGCTCAAGTTCCGCGCGCAGTTCGTCTTTCGTCACAGTGCTACCTGTTTGAGTTGAGATAAATATCTGGTGAAACGCTCGGCAACGAGTCGATTGAACACGTCCACCGAAGGGCCATGCCGGTTCAGGCATTGGCGTTATCGGCAGGGCGATCAAGACTTCCATGTTGCAGGCGGCTACGGCACCAGACTAAAACTGACGCAGCATCAGTTTCCTGTTTCAGCTAGCGCGCTGGCGGTGCATGAATTATGAGCGTCAGGCGCTGGCTGGGGCTGACGGCAATTGGCATCGGGTCAGCAGGCGGCACCCTCGGCCAATGAAAACGCGGCGCCACTGAGGTGCATTATAGCGGTCGATTCGGGAATGACTATCTTTGCCAAGTTAAAAACGGTTCGGGATGTGTGATCGTTTTGTTACTGACAAGTTTTATCGCTAGTTGAAATTCGCCGAAACCTTTTAAGGACTCGCGTTCAGTTTCTGGCGCCATTAAGTCGATCAACTAATGGGGCATGCAAAGTTGGATGAACAGGTCAGGCGAACGATTGAAGAAGCCGCGAAGGACAGCGGGTGATGGATTGCGATAATCGGTCGGCGGTTCGATAATCGCCCAATCTTGGCGTCTTGACTCTTGTGCATCCGCTGTCGAGTCGCTTGTATAGCCATTGATCCGTGCCGCAAAAAAGGACAAGAAATGAACGATCAAATGCGCAACTCCTTCACTTCCGTGGCGCCGCCGATCGTCGCTTCGCCGGCCAAGCGTATCCAGGCGCTGACCGGCGATCCGGATTTCATGACCTCGCTGGCCCGTGGCCTGGCGGTGGTGCAGGCGTTTCAGGAGCGCAAGCGGCACCTGACCATTGCGCAGATCAGCCATCGCACGGAAATTCCCCGCGCCGCCGTGCGCCGTTGTCTGCATACGTTGATCAAACTGGGTTACGCCACCACCGATGGCCGCACGTACTCGTTGCTGCCCAAAGTGCTGACCCTCGGTCACGCGTATCTGTCTTCGACGCCGCTGGCGGTGTCGGCTCAGCCGTACCTCGACCGCATGAGCGAGCAACTGCACGAAGCCTGCAACATGGCCACGCTCGAAGGTGACGACATTCTGTACATCGCCCGTTCGGCGACTACGCAGCGGTTGATCTCGGTGGACCTGTCGGTGGGCGGGCGGCTGCCGGCCTATTGCACCTCGATGGGCCGCATCCTGTTGGCGGCGCTGGACGACACCTCGCTGCGCGAATACCTCGACCATGCCGAACTGGTGGCCAAGACCAGCCGTACGCTGCATACCCCGGAAAGTCTGCTCGAATGCCTGCAGGAAGTACGGCAGCAGGGCTGGTGCATCGTCGATCAGGAACTCGAACAGGGCCTGCGTTCGATTGCCGTGCCGGTCTACGATGCGTCGGGCCAGGTGGTAGCGGCGCTCAATGTCAGCACCCACGCCGGTCGCGTCAGCCGTACCGAACTGGAACAACGCTTTCTGCCGGGCCTGCTCAGCGCCAGCCGCGACCTCAGCGCGCAGTTGTTCGCCTGATGAAGCTGTTCGATAAACGCACAGTGTTGCGTTTATCGAATTGACGCTAAAAGCCCCGGATCATTAATGTCGCGGCAGCGTCATCCGGCGCAGATTTGAATGAGCCTGCCGGATTGTCGACTCCCATAATAATGACAAGAGGCAACTCATCATGCGCATGCTCCCCGACTGTCTCAGCCCCATTCCCTGTTGCCGGATTCACCGCAACATCTGATTCCAGCCTTCTATTCTTGTGACCGTGCCGCTCATTGGCCGGCCGCCGTTCGACTGCGTTTTTTGCGTGGAATAAAAATAATGAACCAGCCTCAGTCCGCTGTAGGTAACTGCCTCGACGTGCAGACCTTCATCAATGCCCAACCGATCTCGCGCTATCAGTGGCGCGTGGTAATCCTGTGTTTCCTGATCGTGTTTCTCGATGGCCTCGACACCGCCGCGATGGGCTTCATCGCGCCAGCGCTGTCCCAGGACTGGGGCATCGACCGCGCCAGCCTCGGCCCGGTGATGAGCGCCGCGCTGATCGGCATGGTCTTCGGCGCACTGGGTTCCGGCCCGCTGGCTGACCGCTTCGGACGCAAAGTGGTGCTGGTTGGCGCGGTGCTGCTGTTCGGCGCTTTCAGCCTGGCCTCGGCCTACAGCACCAACGTCGAGCAACTGCTGGTGTTGCGTTTCCTTACCGGCCTCGGACTGGGCGCCGGCATGCCCAACGCCACCACGCTGCTCTCGGAATACACCCCGGAGCGCAAGAAATCCTTGCTGGTGACCAGCATGTTCTGCGGCTTCAACCTCGGCATGGCCGGTGGCGGATTCATTTCGGCGAAGCTGATCCCGGCGTTCGGCTGGCACAGCCTGCTGCTGATCGGCGGGATTCTGCCGTTGATCCTCGCAGTGGTGCTGCTGTTCTGGCTGCCGGAGTCGGCGCGTTTTCTGGTGGTGCGCAATCGCGGCACCGACAAGGTACGCAAGACCCTGTCGCCGATCGATCCGGTCGCTGTCGCGCAGGCCTCGAGTTTCAGCGTGCCGGAACAGAAAACCGTCAAGGTGCGCAACGTGTTCGCGGTGATTTTCTCCGGCACCTACAGCGTCGGCACGTTGTTGTTGTGGCTGACCTACTTCATGGGCCTGGTCATCGTTTATCTGCTGACCAGTTGGCTGCCGACCCTGATGCGTGACAGCGGCGCGAGCATGGAGCAGGCGGCGTTCATTGGCGCGTTGTTCCAGTTCGGCGGGGTGTTGAGTGCGGTGGCTGTGGGTTGGGCGATGGACCGCTTCAATCCGCACAAGGTCATCGGCACGTTCTATCTGTTGGCCGGGGTGTTTGCCTACGCGGTGGGGCAGAGCCTGGGCAACATCACGCTGCTCGCGACCTTGGTGCTGGTCGCGGGGATGTGCGTCAACGGCGCGCAATCGGCGATGCCTTCGCTGGCGGCGCGGTTCTATCCGACCCAGGGGCGGGCGACCGGGGTCTCGTGGATGCTCGGGATTGGCCGCTTTGGCGCGATTCTCGGGGCGTGGATGGGCGCGACGTTGCTGGGGTTGGGCTGGAATTTCGAGCAGGTGCTGACGGCGTTGGTGATTCCGGCGGGGCTGGCAACGGCGGCGGTGGTGATCAAAGGCATGGTCAGTCATGCGGATGCGACCTGAGTTTCACTGTCAGCATCGTCGGTGAATATGAAGGCCTCATCGCGAGCAGGCTCACTCCTACAAGTTGGAATGCATCTCCCTGTAGGAGTGAGCCCTGCTCGCGATGTTTTTGATGTTGATTGATAGGGTGATAACAATCCGTTCGATAAACGAACACTCAGTCGATTATCGGATTGTTTGGCGATTTTCAGCGGCTTAATCTGCAGTGACTCCGGCGCTGAACCTCGCGCCTTTTTATCACTGGCGATTCACTACAAAAACGGGAGCCTGCTCCATGGCCGAGATCCTTTCGCTGCACGCCGCGGTGAAGCAATTCGTCAACGACGGCGACACCGTCGCGCTCGAAGGCTTCACTCACCTGATCCCTACGGCGGCAGGTCATGAAATCATTCGTCAGGGCAAGAAAGATCTGACCCTGGTGCGGATGACGCCTGACCTGATCTACGACCAACTGATCGGTGCCGGTTGTGCACGCAAGCTGATCTTTTCCTGGGGCGGCAACCCGGGTGTGGGTTCGCTGCACCGACTGCGCGATGCGGTCGAAAAGCAATGGCCGCATGCGCTGGAAATCGAAGAACACAGCCACGCCGACCTGGCCAATGCCTACGTCGCCGGCGCTTCCGGCCTGCCGTTCGCCGTGCTGCGGGCCTACGCCGGTTCCGACTTGCCGAAGGTCAATCCGCTGATCAAATCCGTGACCTGTCCGTTCACCGGTGAAGTGCTGGCGGCGGTGCCGTCGGTGCGTCCGGACGTAACCGTCATCCACGCGCAGAAAGCCGACCGTCAGGGCAACGTGCTGCTGTGGGGCATTCTCGGCGTGCAGAAAGAAGCGGCACTGGCGGCCAGGCGCTGCATCGTCACCGTCGAGGAAATCGTCGACAACCTCAACGCCCCGATGAACGCCTGCGTGCTGCCGACCTGGGCCTTGAGCGCGGTCTGCCACGTACCCGGCGGCGCGCATCCGTCCTACGCCCACGGTTACACCGAGCGTGACAATCGTTTCTATCAGGCGTGGGATCCGATCGCTCGCGACCGTGAGACGTTTACCGCGTGGATCAACGAATACATCCATGGCTGCGCTGACTTCAGCGAGTTCCAGGCCAAGTTGGCCGCTGCTTCGGAGGCCAAGTAATGACTTACACCACCAATGAAATGATGACCGTTGCGGCGGCCCGTCGCCTGAAGAACGGCTCGGTGTGCTTCGTCGGCATCGGCCTGCCGTCGAAAGCCGCCAACCTTGCGCGTCTGACGTCGTCGCCGGACGTGGTGCTGATCTACGAATCCGGTCCGATTGGCGCCAAGCCCAGCGTGCTGCCGCTGTCGATCGGTGATGGTGAACTGGCGGAAACCGCCGACACCGTCGTGCCGACCGGTGAGATTTTTCGCTATTGGCTGCAGGGCGGGCGCATCGACGTCGGTTTTCTCGGCGCGGCGCAGGTCGACCGTTTCGGCAACATCAACACCACCGTGGTCGGCGACTATCACGCACCGAAAGTGCGCCTGCCGGGTGCCGGTGGCGCGCCGGAAATCGCCGGTTCGGCGAAGAGCGTGTTGATTATCCTCAAGCAGTCGGCGCGCTCGTTCGTCGACAAGCTCGACTTCATCACCTCGGTCGGTCACGGCGAGGGCGGCGATTCGCGCAAGCGTCTGGGCCTGCCGGGTGCCGGTCCGGTCGGAATCATCACCGACCTGTGCATCATGGAGCCGGAAGCGGGCACCCACGAATTCGTGGTCACCGCACTGCATCCGGGCGTGACCCGTGAGCAAGTGGTCGCCGCCACCGGTTGGGCGATTCGTTTTGCCGACAACGTTGAAACCACGGCGGCGCCGACCGAGGTCGAACTCACTGCACTGCGCGATCTCGAAGCGCGCACCGCCGCCGCCCACGGCCAGGCACCGGGAGAAGCATGATGCGTGACGTGTATATCTGCGACGCGATTCGCACCCCCATCGGCCGGTTCGGCGGTGGTCTGTCCGCCGCGCGCGCCGACGATCTGGCCGCCGTGCCGATCAAGGCGCTGATGGAACGTAACCCGTCGGTGGACTGGAACGCGATCGACGAAGTGTTCCTCGGCTGCGCCAACCAGGCTGGCGAAGACAACCGCAACGTGGCGCGCATGGCGCTGCTGCTGGCCGGCCTGCCGGAGAGTGTGCCGGGCGTGACCCTCAACCGTCTCTGTGCCTCGGGCATGGACGCGATCGGCACTGCGTTCCGTGCCATTGCCAGTGGCGAGATGGAGCTGGCGATTGCCGGCGGCGTCGAGTCGATGTCCCGCGCGCCGTTCGTGATGGGCAAGGCGGACGCAGCGTTCTCGCGCAACATGAAACTGGAAGACACCACCATCGGCTGGCGTTTCATCAACCCGTTGATGAAAGCCCAGTATGGCGTCGACGCGATGCCGCAGACCGCCGACAACGTCGCTGACGACTATAAGGTTTCGCGGGCCGACCAGGACGCGTTCGCCCTGCGCAGTCAGCAACGCACGGCCGCTGCACAAGCGGCGGGCTACTTTGCCGAAGAAATCGTCGAAGTACGGATCGCTCACAAGAAGGGCGAAACCGTGGTCAGCCAGGACGAACATCCGCGCGCCGACACCACGCTTGAAGCGCTGAGCAAACTCAAACCGGTCAACGGCCCGGACAAGACCGTCACCGCCGGCAACGCGTCCGGGGTCAACGACGGCGCGGCGGCGCTGATTCTCGCTTCGGCGGAAGCGGTGAAAAAACACGGCCTGACAGCACGGGCCAAAGTGCTGGGCATGGCCAGCGCCGGGGTTGCGCCTCGGGTGATGGGCATCGGCCCGGTGCCGGCGGTGCGCAAACTGATCGAGCGTCTCGGTGTGGCGGTCAGCGATTTCGATGTGATCGAACTCAACGAAGCCTTCGCCAGCCAGGGTCTGGCGGTGCTGCGTGAATTGGGCCTGACCGACGATGCGCCGCAGGTCAACCCGAACGGTGGCGCGATTGCCTTGGGTCACCCGTTGGGCATGAGCGGGGCGCGACTGGTGCTGACTGCGCTGCATCAGCTGGAAAAGACTGGCGGCAGGAAAGGTCTGGCGACCATGTGCGTCGGCGTCGGGCAGGGTCTGGCCCTGGCCATCGAACGCGTCTGACGCAGCGCGTCGACTGATAAGAACAGAGGAAAGCGAAATGACTGACAAGCCTGGCTACCGTCGTCCGCAGGAAGGCACCCAGCCTGAATACCTGCACCCGACGTATCAATCCACCAACCTGCGCTCGCCGTCCAAGCCGTTGGTGTTTCTTCCGCATTCGTTGTCGGAGATCACCGGCCCGACTATCGGTGCCGAACGTGTCGCCGACAAGGACAACGATCTGACTGCCCAGCACGACGGCGAGCCGTTGGGCGAGCGCATCATTATTCACGGCCGTGTGCTCGACGAAAACGGTTTGCCGGTGCCGGGGATTCTGGTGGAGATCTGGCAGGCCAACGCCGCCGGCCGCTACAACCACCAGCGTGACCTGCACGACGCACCGCTGGATCCGAACTTCACCGGCACCGGCCGCACCGTGACTGACGCCGACGGCTGGTATCAGTTCCAGACCATCAAGCCCGGCGCCTATCCGTGGGGCAACCACCACAATGCGTGGCGCCCGGCGCACATCCATTTCTCGCTGTTCGGGCCGAGCATCCTCACCCGTCTGGTGACGCAGATGTACTTCCCCGGCGATCCGCTGCTGGCCTACGACCCGATCTACAACTGCGTGCCGGACACTTCGGCGAAAGAACGTCTGATCGCCGCTTTCGATCTGGAAAAAACCATTCCGTCCTACGCCCTCGGCTATCGCTGGGACATCGTCTTGCGGGGCCGCGACGCCACGCCGATGGAGAAATAAGATGACGCTGACTGCCACCACGTCCCACACCGTCGGGCCGTACTACCACATCGGCCTGACCTGGCTGAACCGCGAAAACCTCACCGTCGAACAAACCCTCGGCGAGCGCGTGGCGATCACCGGCCAGGTCGTTGACGGCAACGGCGATGTGGTCAACGACGCGATGCTCGAAGTCTGGCAGGCCAACGCCGCTGGCAAGTACGCGCACCCGGAAGACGAGCAGGACAAACCGCTGGATCCGCACTTCGAAGGTTTCGGCCGGGTGCCGGTGGACGCCGAAGGACGCTTCCGTTTCACCACGATCAAACCGGGTACGGTCGAAGGCCTGAAGGGCTCGACCCAGGCGCCGCATCTGGTGGTGCTGGTGTTTGCCCGTGGGCTGGTCAAGCACTTGCTGACGCGGATCTACTTCGAAGGCGACCCGGCGAACGTCAATGATCCGCTGCTCGAATGTGTGCCCGCCGAGCGTCGCGGGACGTTGCTGGCGAAGCCGGACGCGGCGGGGGTGTATCAGTGGAATGTGATTTTGCAGGGCACTGAGGCGGAGACGGTGTTCTTCGATTATTAAGGTCAAAAGATCGCAGCCTTATGGTTGGCGATCGTCTGTGGCGAGGGAGCTTGCTCCCGCTGGCTTGCGCAGCAAGCCCAAATCCTGTGAATGCGGTGATTCATATCACCTTGTTTTCCGGTTTTACGACTGCTTCGCAGCCGAGCGGGAGCAAGCTCCCTCGCCACAGTGTCGTGCGGTGCCCTTGACGATGTATCAGTGGAACGGGACTGTTGCGAAGTGTGTCTAGACTCTCACCTGTCCCTTCAGAGTAAAAAACAATGACAACTACCACCGCTCATTACACCGGCGAGGAGCGCAGCAAGCGCATCTTCGCCATTGTCGGTGCCTCGTCCGGCAACCTGGTCGAATGGTTCGACTTCTATGTCTACGCCTTCTGCGCGATCTATTTCGCCCCGGCGTTTTTCCCCTCCGACAACCCCACGGTGCAACTGGTCAACACCGCCGGGGTGTTCGCTGCCGGGTTCCTGATGCGCCCGATCGGCGGCTGGATTTTCGGGCGGCTGGCGGACAAGAAGGGTCGCAAGACCTCGATGATGATTTCGGTGCTGATGATGTGCTTCGGCTCGCTGCTCATCGCCTGTCTGCCGACCTACGCCAGCATCGGCGTCTGGGCACCGCTGCTGTTGCTGTTCGCGCGTCTGCTGCAAGGCCTGTCGGTGGGTGGCGAGTACGGCACCACCGCGACCTACATGAGTGAAGTCGCGCTCAAGGGGCAGCGCGGCTTTTTCGCTTCGTTCCAGTACGTGACCCTGATCGGCGGCCAACTGCTGGCGGTGTTGCTGGTGGTGATCCTGCAGCAGTTCCTCAGCGAAGACGAACTGCGTGCTTACGGCTGGCGGATTCCGTTCGTGGTCGGTGCGGTGGCGGCGGTGATTTCGCTGTTCCTGCGCCGTTCGCTGAAAGAAACCACCAGCAAGGAAATGCGCGAGAACAAGGACGCCGGCAGCATCAGTGCACTGTTCCGCGATCACAAAGCGGCGTTCATCACCGTGCTCGGTTACACCGCCGGTGGCTCGCTGATTTTCTACACCTTCACCACGTACATGCAGAAGTACCTGGTGAACACCGCCGGTATGCACGCCAAGACCGCCAGCTACATCATGACCGGCGCGCTGTTCCTCTATATGTGCATGCAGCCGCTGTTCGGCATGCTCGCCGACAAGATCGGCCGACGCAATTCGATGCTCTGGTTCGGCGCGCTCGGCACGCTGTTCACTGTGCCGATCCTGTTGAGCCTGAAAAGCATCAGCAGCCCGATTCTGGCCTTTGTGCTGATCACCCTGGCGCTGGCGATCGTCAGTTTTTACACCTCGATCAGCGGCCTGGTGAAAGCCGAAATGTTCCCGCCGGAAGTCCGCGCCCTTGGCGTCGGCCTGGCCTACGCAGTGGCCAACGCGATCTTCGGCGGTTCGGCGGAATACGTGGCCCTGAGCCTGAAGGCCGGGGGCATGGAAAACGCGTTCTACTGGTACGTCACGGTGATGATGGCGGTGGCGTTCCTGTTCAGCCTGCGCCTGCCGAAACAGGCGGCGTACTTGCACCACGATCTGTAAACCGATGTGCGCGGGCCGCGATGGCCCGCGCCGGCAAGGACTGTTTTATGACTCAGCGACCGGGCAATCAATTGTTCGATGCCTACTTCACTGCCCGCGATATGCGCGAGGTGTTCTGCGATCAGGGCCGGGTGCAGGCCATGCTCGATTTCGAAGCGGCGCTGGCCCGGGCCGAGGCGCGAGTCGGGGTGATTCCGGTGTCTGCCGTGGCGCCGATTGCCGCCGCTTGCAATGCCGGTCTGTATGACTTCGCGGCGCTGGGCGAGGCGATTGCCACGGCCGGTAACTCGGCGATTCCACTGGTCAAGGCATTGGGCAAGCAGATCGCCGTGAGCAGTGCCGAGGCCGAGCGCTATGTGCATCTGGGCGCCACCAGTCAGGACGTGATGGATTCCGGGCTGGTCCTGCAATTGCGGCAGGCGCTGGAGCTGATTGAAAGCGATCTGGCAGCGCTGGCTGATTCGCTCGCCACCCAAGCCCAGCGGCATGCGGCGACGCCATTGGCCGGGCGCACCTGGTTGCAGCACGCGACACCGGTCACCCTCGGGATGAAGATCGCCGGTTGGCTGGGCGCGGTGAGCCGCAGCCGTCAGCGTCTGCGCGAACTCAAACCGCGTTTGCTAGTGCTGCAGTTCGGCGGCGCTTCCGGCACCCTCGCGGCGCTCGGTGAGAAGGCAATGCCGATCGCCCAGGCACTGGCCGAAGAACTGCAACTGAGCTTGCCTGAACAACCGTGGCACACCCAGCGGGATCGCATCGTCGAGTTCGGCGCGGTGCTCGGTTTGATCGCTGGCAGCCTCGGCAAACTCGGGCGCGACGTCAGCCTGTTGATGCAGACCGAAGCGGCGGAAGTGTTCGAGCCGTCGGCGCCGGGCAAGGGCGGCTCCTCGACCATGCCGCACAAGCGCAATCCGGTCGGCGCGGCGGTGTTGATCGGCGCGGCGACACGGGTGCCGGGGCTGGTCTCGACGTTGTTCAGCGCCATGCCGCAGGAGCACGAACGCAGCCTCGGTCTGTGGCATGCCGAATGGGAAACTCTGCCGGAGATCTGCTGCCTGGTGTCCGGTGCGCTGCACCAGGCGCGCCTGCTGGCCGATGGTCTGGAAGTCGACGCCGAACGCATGGCGCGCAACCTCGAATTGACTCAAGGGCTGGTGCTGGCCGAAGCGGTGAGCATCGTCCTCGCCCAGCGCGTCGGCCGTGACACCGCACATCACCTGCTCGAACAATGCTGCAAACGCGCGGTGGCCGAACAGCGCCACCTGCGTGCGGTGCTCGGCGACGAGCCGCAAGTGACCGCCGAACTGAGCAGCACCGAACTCGATCATCTGCTCGATCCTGCGTACTACCTCGGCCAGGCACAAACCTGGGTCGAGCGCGCGGTGGCCGAACACAACGCATTGTCTGTCTGAAAGGAGAGGGCTGTGGCTTTCGTTCAACTCGCCGATGGCGAACTGCATTACGTTATTGAAGGCCCGGTCGATGCGCCGGTGCTGGTGCTGTCCAATTCGCTGGGCACCAACCTGCACATGTGGGACGCGCAGATGCCGGCGTTCACCGAGCATTTCCGGGTGCTGCGTTTCGACACCCGTGGTCACGGCCAGTCGTTGGTGACACCGGGGCCATACAGCATCGAGCAACTGGGCCGCGACGTGCTCGGCTTGCTGGATGCGCTGCACATCGAACGCGCGCATTTCTGCGGATTGTCGATGGGTGGCTTGATCGGCCAGTGGCTGGGGATCAATGCCGGTCATCGTCTGCACAAACTGATCGTGTGCAACACCGCCGCGAAGATCGGCGATCCGTCGGTGTGGAACCCGCGCATCGAAACCGTGCTGCGTGATGGCCCGGCAGCGATGGTCGCCCTGCGTGATGCGTCGATTGCCCGTTGGTTCACCCCTGATTTTTCCGCGGCCAATCCGGCCGCAGCGAAGAAAATCACCGACATGCTCGCAGCCACTTCGCCGGAAGGTTACGCGGCCAATTGCGCGGCGGTGCGCGATGCCGATTTTCGTGAGCAACTGGCCTCGATCAACCTGCCGCTGCTGGTCATCGCGGGTACCGAAGATGCGGTAACGCCACCGTCTGGCGGGCATTTCATTCAGGTGCATGTGCGCGGCGCCGAGTACGCCGAGTTCTATGCCGCGCACCTGTCCAACGTGCAGGCCGGGGCGGATTTCAGTGATCGGGTGTTGGCGTTTCTGAACGCTCAGTGAGGGGAAGTTTGTGGACGAGAAACAACGTTACGACGAAGGCCTGCAGGTACGCCGCGCGGTATTGGGCGATGCTCACGTCGATCGCAGCCTGAATGCGCTGACCGAGTTCAATTCGGAATTCCAGGAGATGATCACCCGTCATGCCTGGGGTGACATCTGGACCCGCCCGGGCCTGCCACGGCATACCCGTAGCCTGATCACCATCGCCATGCTGATCGGGATGAACCGCGAGGCCGAGCTGAAACTGCATTTGCGTGCGGCGGCGAACAACGGTGTGAGCCGGGGCGAGATCAAGGAAGTGATCATGCAGAGTGCGATTTACTGCGGGATCCCGGCGGCGAATGCGACGTTTCATCTGGCGGAGTCGGTGTGGGATGAGCTGGGGGTCGAATCCCGGGAGTGATGGTGCCTGAACTGACGCCATCGCGAGCAGGCTCACTCCTACAATGGAACGCGGTCATCTGTAGGAGTGAGCCTGCTCGCGATGGCGATACTTGTCGTGACACATCACACCCTGGCTACAATGAAAATCCGCTTGAACGGAAACAGCGTCTGCCCGTTTTTCTCCGGCGGGTAATGCCTGTGTACCCGCATCAGGTAGTGATAGATAAACCGCGCCTGTTCCTCTGACGTCAGCGTCTGCATCACCGGCCGCAGCGCCGAAACCTTCACCCAGTCGTACACCGGTGACTTGCCGTCAACCACCTGCAATTGCTCGGTTTCCCAGATATCCAGCGACGTGGTCAGCGGCGCCAGCAAGCGGTAGTAATCCTCCAGCGTCAACAACGGCCGCGCCGCCATGCGCCGGTGCAGTTCTGCTGTGCCGATGGGGGTGTGTCCCGGGCCGGCATCGTCGAGGGTGTCGAGCATCAATCGATACCACGGGGCATCGCGCCAGTCCGGCATGTGCGCCGCCAGACAGCCGCCGGGGGTGAGATGCCCCAGCAGGCGCGGCAGCAGCTGTTGATGATCGCCGATGAAATGCAGCACCGCCGCCGCGAGCAGCAGGTCGGCGGGTTGTCCGGGTTGCCAATCGAGCAGGTCGCACTCTTGCCATTGGGCGTTGATCGGCAGGCAACGAGCCTGATCAAGCATTTGCCGCGAGCTGTCGACCCCCAGCAACTGCGCACGCGGCCAGCGCTCGGCCAGCAACTGTGTGGCGATGCCGGTGCCGCAGCCCAGGTCATAAATGCGTTTGGGGTCGTGCAGATCGACTCGGTCGAGCAATTCGTTGACCGGGCGTTGCCTGAGACGGGAAAACTGCTGGTACGCCTTGGCGTCCCAGTGAGTGCAGGCGTTCCCTGCCGTTTCGAGTTTGGCGCTCATGAGGAGGTCCTCTCTGGCGGATTACAGTTGTCGTCCAATGACGTTGAGGGTTTTCAGGACAACGGCCACGCCTTTGCGTGTGTCCTCTTCATTCAGCAGTTTGAGTAACGCCAGAGTGCCCGGCGCCTCTGACTGTGCCGATACTTCGGCTTTGGCCTTGCGCACTGCATTACTGACTGTCCAGGTGGCGGCAGTGCCGCTCTCGAACAATTGCGCGAGTTTTTCCACCATGGCCGTGTCGAGCAGATCGGCGATGTCGGAAACCAGTGAAAGCAGGTCGACAATATTCTCCAGGCGTCCGCCGTCGATTAACGGCTGCAGTTTTGCCATCAAGGCAGTGAACCCGGGCGTGGCTGACATTTCCTCGGGCATGTTCATGAGCAATCACTCCTCCCTGTGCAGGGTCAAAGCATTCCCCGGGCTACCGCCCAGTAAAGACCGCGATTGAAACCGTTTCTGAGCAGGCCGCCCAATTTGGTCGGGGGTGTCGGCAATACATCGTGGGCGTAGTCGTACCAGAGTGGCATCCCGGCATTCAGGCCCATTTGTGCTACCGCCTGTACCCGACCGTCGTATACCGAGTTGGGTGCGCCAAGACGGATCTGGGCGGTGATGTTGTTGGCGATCACCGGCGCCTGGTTATGACAGGCGCCGCCGGCCTTGCTGACCGGCAGGTCGACGGTGTCGCCGATCACGTAGACATTCTCCAGACCGTAGACCTGCAGCGTTTCGTGATTGGTCGGCAGCCATCCTTCATCATTGGCGGCTTGTGAGATGCCGCATTCACGCACCACCTCGACGGCCTGGATTGGCGGAGTAGCCATCAGGATATCGAAGGGTTGCGCATCGCCCTCGGCCGAGTAGGCGACTTTTGCATCGGGATCCACATGGCTCAGGGTGAAGCCGCGCTGAAATTGAATGTTTTTCCGGGCAAAAATGCTCGGCAGGATTTCACCCGTGGGACGCTGCAAGAACAGACAATTGCGCAATAGCTGGGCAACCGTCGGGTAGGTGTAGATGATTTCCACTTGCTCGCGAACGCCCCGGCGACGCAATAAATCATCCAGCATCAATGTCGTTTCCACGGGCGCGATTCCGCATTGGTGCGGGACGTTCGGTGTTTGCGGGAAGGACACGGTAATGAAAATCCGGCCTTTTTCGATGCTGTTCAGGCGTTGCGCCAGCTGCCGGGCAGGAAGGTATTGATAGAAGTGGTCGCCGGCTTCTTGCAGACCCGCGATGCGTTCCGGCGCCGGCACGCAGCCGGTGGCGATCACCAGAAAATCATAGTCGAAGCGCTTGCCGGTACGGGTGCGCAATTGCTGCCCGGGAAAGTCGAAACGGGTGACTTCTTCAACGTGGAAACTGATTTCCGGGCGCAACAATGAGCGTTCCGGACGTTTGAGTTCCTCTTCGAAGAACTGACTGAACGCCACGTACATGAACGCAGGTTTGTAGTAATGATCTGGAGAACTGGACAGCAGTGTGATCGAGACGTCGCCGCGTAGAACTTCGGGATACAGCTTGCCGACCAGTTGATTGGCCAGCATGGTTCCACCTACACCGCCACCGACGATAACTATTCGCTTGCTCATACCTGACCTCCGTGGCCAAGGCAGCTTCGCGTACAGCATCCGGAGATAACGGAAGAAAACTAAGGGCTCCTACAGCAGGCTGGAGAATTTACACACTCTGTTGACTGTATCTGCGCCTCGACAAATCGCCAGTCCGGCTGACCAGTGGTTGATGCCGGCGCCACTCATGCAGCGCCGGCGTGCGGGTTCAGAGCAGGCTGATCGGATAGCTGATGATCAGACGGTTTTCGTCGAACTCGTTGTTGCTGAAGTCGCGGCGCAGGGTCGAGTTGCGCCAGCGTACGTTGAGGTCGCGCAGGGTGCCGCTCTGCACGGTGTAGCCCAGTTCCGATTCGCGGCCCCACTCCTTGCCATCGGTGATGGTTCCGGTGTGCACGTTGTCGCCGCTGATGTAGCGGTTCATCAGGGTCAGGCCGGGGATGCCCAGGGCGGCGAAGTTGTAGTCGTGGCGCACCTGCCAGGATCGCTCCTGAGCGTTGTCGTAGCTGGAGTTGTAACTGTCGTTGGCCAGGGTGCCGCCGCTGGTGCCGTTGACGCGCATCCAGGCGCTGTCGCCGGTGAGTTTTTGCAGGCCGACGTAGAAGGTGTTGCCGCCGTAGCGAGCCGAGAACATCCCCGACCAGGTCTTGTTGTCGAGTTCGCCAGCGCGGGCGCTGCCATCGTCCTTGCCGTAGAAGAAGCCCAGGTTGGCGCCCAGTGTCCAGTCGCCGAGTGGCTGGCTGTGAGTCAGGTTGAGGTATTGCTGGCTGTAGATGTCCTTGAGTTCGGCGTTCCACAGGCCGATCTGCGTGCGTTTTTCGTTGAACTGGTATTCACCGCCCTGAAAGTTGAAGCGATCGGAGGTGAACGCCGCTTTGCCGAACATCGACATGTCGCTCATGCTGCTGTCATCGCGCGGGCTGTTGGCGCGGAACTGCCCGCCATACAGGGTCAGACCGTTGATTTCCTTCGAGGTGATCTGCCCGCCACGGAAGGTTTGCGGCAGCGAACGGCCGTCGTCCGAGCGCAGGATCGGCAGCACCGGCATCCATTCGCCAACCTTGATTTCGGTCTGCGACAGCTTGGCTTTGAACGCGACGTTGGTGCGACCGAAGTTGTCTGCCGGACGCCCGTCGTGATCCAGCGGCAACAGTTGCGTGCCACCGGTGCCTTTGCCGCCATCGAGCTTTACCGAGTACAGGCCGAGCACGTCCATGCCGAAGCCGACGGTGCCCTGGGTAAAGCCGGATTTGGCATCAAGGATGAAGTTCTGCGTCCACTCTTCAGCCTTGCCCTGGGCCTTGGTCGGGTTGGTGAAGTTGCGGTTGATGTAGAAGTTGCGCAGGTTCAGGTTGGCGCTGGCGCCTTCGACAAAACCGGCTTCTTCGGCTGCGGCGGGCAGGGCGACGCCGGTCAGGGCCAGGGCGATCAGGCCGGGGAGGGCGTACGGCGCAGTTGGATGAGTCATCGCAGGGTCTCTTGTTATTTTTTTTAGGGCGAATGGGTTCGTTGCGCCGCTTTCGGGGCGGGCAAGAAATTGCAGATTCAGGGATAAGGCGGCGGTGATCAGCCGGGCCAGGCAGGGCGCGGGAGCATGGTGTCGAACCTGTTGTTATTGGTGTTGTGGAGCGAATGGTGCGGGGCGCGGTGGGCGGGATTCAATCGGTGAAAGCGGGTTTTGGGCGATTATCGAACAGCAAAAGATCGCAGCCTTCGGCAGCTCCTACAGGGGAAACGCATTTCAAATGTAGGAGCTGCCGAAGGCTGCGATCTTTTGATTTTCAGGCAACAAGGAGCCCGCCAAATGGCGGGCTCCTTGTGTTCACCGGATGATCAGAACAGCTTCATCTTCGGTGCTTCTTCTTTCAGCGGTTCGTTCTGCGCGGTCTGCGCATTCCAGCCACCACCCAGGGCCTTGTACAGGTTGACCGCACTGGTCAGCTGCGCGAGGCGGTCGGTGATCAGTGCCTGTTGCGCGCTGAACAACTGACGCTGGGCGTCGAGGAAGGTCAGGTTGCTGTCGACACCGATACGGTAACGACGCTCGGCCAAACGGTAGTAATCCTGGTTGGCTGCGACGAAGTCACGCTGTGCCTGCAACTGCTCGGTGTAGGTCTGGCGCGCGGCCAGGCCGTCGGCGACTTCCTGGAAGGCGGTTTGAATCGACTTCTCGTAGTTCGCCACGCCAATGTCCTTCTGGATCTTGGCGTAGTCGAGGCTGGCGCGCAGGCTGCCGGCGTTGAAGATCGGCAGGTTGATCTGCGGCTGGAACAGCCAGGTCCCCGAACCACCCTTGAACAGACCGGACAGGTCCGGGCTCAGGCTGCCCGCGTTGGCGGTCAGGCTGATGCTCGGGAAGAACGCTGCACGGGCGGCGCCGATGTTGGCGTTGGCCGCTTTCAGGTTGTACTCGGCTTGCAGGATGTCCGGACGACGCTGCAGCAGGTCCGAAGGCAGACCGGCCGGTACGTCGCTGAGCAGGTCATCCGACAGCGGTTTGGCCGCTTGCAGATTGGCCGGGATGCCGGTGCCGAGCAGCAGGGTCAGGCTGTTTTCGTCCTGAGCCACCTGACGGGTGTACTTGGCCAGTTGCGCCCGGGCGTTTTCCACCGAGGTACGCGACTGCGCCAGGTCCAGCGCCGAGGCCACACCGACTTCGTTGCTGCGGCTGGTCAGCTTGTAGCTTTCTTCAAACGCACCGAGGGTGTCTTGCGTCAGCTTGAGCAGTTCCTTGTCGGCCTGCCAGGTCATGTACGCGTTGGCCACGCTGGCCACCAGACTGATCTGCGTGCTGCGGCGCGCTTCTTCGGTGGCGAAGTATTGTTGCAGCGCTTGTTCGCTCAGGCTGCGCACCCGACCGAACAGGTCGAGTTCGTAGGCGCTGATGCCGACGGTCGCGGTGTAGGAGCTGGTGATGCCCGCTTCACCGGTCTGCGAAGCCCGTGCCGGAACGCGCTGGCGACTGCCGGTGGCGTTCGCCGAAACGGCCGGGAACAGGTCGGCACGCTGGATGCGGTACTGAGCCGCATAGGCGTCGATGTTCAACGCCGCGACACGCAGGTCGCGGTTGTTTTCCAGCGATACCTGGATCAGTTGCTGCAGGGCCGGGTCATGGAAAAACTGCTTCCAGCCCTGCTCGGCAGCGGCTTGCGCCGGTGCCTGGGCCGGCGAGTAAGCCGGGCCCTGCGGGAACTGGTTCGCAACCGGTGCTTCTGGCCGCTGATAGTCAGGAATCAGCGAACAACCGCTCAGCACGAAGGCGGCGACTGCGATGGAGAGTAGCGACTTGCTCATTGGCCAGCCTCTTTAGGAGTTTCAGTCGTCTCATCCTGGTCGGCGATTTTACGCTGGCCCATGGACGAAACCGTGACGAAGAACAGTGGGACCCAGAAGATCGCCAGAATCGTAGCCGTGAGCATACCGCCAATCACGCCCGTACCGATCGCATGCTGGCTGCCCGAACCTGCGCCCGTGGAGATAGCCAACGGTACTACACCGAGGACGAACGCCAGCGAGGTCATGATGATCGGTCGCAGACGCATGCGGCACGCTTCGATCGCCGCATCGCGCAGACTGCGCCCTTGTTCATGCAGCTCCTTGGCGAACTCGACGATCAGAATGGCGTTTTTAGCCGCAAGACCGATGGTCGTCAACAGGCCCACCTGGAAGTACACGTCGTTGGACAGCCCACGCAGGCTGGTGGCCATCAACGCACCGATGATCCCCAGCGGTACCACGAGCATGACCGCAATCGGAATCGACCAGCTTTCATACAGCGCCGCCAGACACAGGAACACCATCAGCAGCGACAGGGCGTACAGCGCTGGCGCCTGAGAGCCGGACAGACGTTCCTCGTAGGACAGACCGGTCCAGGAGATACCGACACCGGCCGGCAGCTTCTTGGCAATCGCTTCGACTTCGGCCATCGCTTCACCGGTGGAGTAACCCGGCGCCGGAGACCCGAGAATCTCCATCGCTTCCACACCGTTGTAACGCGCCAGTTTCGGCGAGCCGTAGATCCACTCGCCCTTGGCGAATGCGGAGAACGGCACCATGGTCCCGGCGCTGTTGCGCACGTACCACTTCTTCAGGTCTTCCGGGCTCATCCGCGAGCCGGCCTGGCCCTGGATGTACACCTTCTTGACGCGACCGCGGTCGATGAAGTCGTTGACGTAGCTACTACCGAAGGAGATCGACAGGGTGCTGTTGATGTCGGAAATGCTCACGCCCAGGGCTCGGGCCTTCGCATCGTCGATTTCCAGATGATATTGCGGCTCGTCGTTCAGCCCGTTCGGACGCACCTGGTAGAGCACCTTGCTCTGCGCAGCCATGCCGAGGAACTGGTTACGCGCTTCCATCAGTTTTTCGTGACCGATACCGGCGCGGTCCTGCAGGAACACGTCGAAACCGGTGGCGTTACCCAGCTCCAGTACTGCCGGCGGAGCAAAGGCGAACACCATCGCATCGCGGAAGCTGAAGAAGTGCTGCTGGGCGCGCTGGGCCAGGGCAAACACGCTGTTGTTCGAATCACGTTCGTGCCACGGCTTGAGCATGATGAACGCCAGACCCGAGCTCTGCCCACGACCGGCGAAGTTGAAGCCGTTCACGGTGAACACCGACGCCACTGCGCCCGCTTCCTTATCCAGCAGATAGGAACGCATTTCGTCGATCACGACTTGCGTACGTTCGGCGCTGGAGCCGGCCGGGGTCTGCACCTGAGCGAACAGTACGCCCTGGTCTTCTTCCGGCAGGAACGCGGTCGGAATGCGGGTGAACAGCCAGATCATGCCGACCACGATCAGTACGTAGGCCAGCAGGTAAGGCGCTTTGCGCGACAGCATGTTGCCGACACCGCGCTCGTAGCTTTTCACGCCACGGTCGAAGCTGCGGTTGAACCAGCCGAAGAAACCTTTTTTCGGCGTGCCGTGCTCGCCTTTCGGGATGGCCTTGAGCATGGTGGCGCACAATGCCGGGGTGAAGATCAGGGCAACCATTACCGACAGGGCCATGGCCGAAACGATGGTGATCGAGAACTGCTTGTAGATCACACCGGTGGAGCCGCTGAAGAACGCCATTGGCAGCAGTACCGCCGACAGCACCAGCGCGATACCGACCAGAGCGCCCTGGATCTGGCCCATGGACTTCTTGGTCGCTTCCTTCGGTGACAAGCCTTCTTCGCTCATCACCCGCTCGACGTTCTCCACCACGACGATGGCGTCGTCCACCAGCAAGCCGATGGCCAGCACCATACCGAACATGGTCAGGGTGTTGATGCTGAAGCCGAACGCCGCGAGGATGCCGAAGGTACCGAGCAATACAACCGGCACGGTCATCGTGGTGATGACCGTGGCACGGAAGTTCTGCAGGAACAGGAACATCACCAGGAACACCAGCACGATCGCTTCGACCAGGGTTTCAACCACACCCTTGATCGATTCGGTCACCACCGGGGTGGTGTCGTACGGGAACACCACTTCCATGCCTTGCGGGAAGAACGGCTTGAGTTCGTCAATCGTCTTGCGCAGCGCCTTGGCAGTGTCGAGGGCGTTGGCGCCGTTGGCCAGTTTTACCGCCAGACCGGACGATGGCTTGCCGTTGAACTGTGCCGAGATGGTCGAGTTTTCGCCACCCAGACCAACGTCGGCGACATCGCCGATGTGCACTTGCGAACCGTCCTGGTTGACCTTCAGCAGAATCGCCTTGAACTGCTCGGCGGTCTGCAGACGGGTCTTGCCGATGATCGTGGCGTTCAGTTGCTGGCCAGGCAGCGCCGGCAGACCGCCGAGCTGACCGGAAGACACCTGAACGTTCTGCGCCGAGATCGCGCTGCTGACATCAGCCGGAGTCAGGTTGTACTTGTTCAGCTTGGCCGGGTCGAGCCAGATGCGCATCGCGTACTGGGCACCGAAGACCTGGAAGTCACCGACACCGGCGGTCCGCGAGATCGGGTCCTGCATGTTCGACACGATGTAGTTGGACAGGTCGTCCTTGGTCATGCTGCCGTCACGCGACACCACGCCGATCACCAGCAGGAAGTTCTTCACTGCCTTGGTCACGCGGATACCCTGTTGCTGCACTTCCTGCGGCAGCAGCGGGGTGGCCAGGTTCAGCTTGTTCTGAACCTGAACCTGCGCGGTGTCGGAGTTAGTGCCTTGCTCGAAGGTCGCGGTGATGGTCATGCTGCCGTCGGAGTTACTTTCCGAGGATACATAACGCAGGTTGTCGATACCGTTGAGTTGCTGTTCGATCACCTGGACCACGGTGTCCTGAACCGTCTGTGCCGAAGCACCCGGGTAGGTCACGGAGATCGCGATGGCCGGAGGCGCAATGCTCGGGTACTGGTTGATCGGCAATTTCAGGATCGATAGTGCCCCGACCAACATGATCACCAAGGCAATTACCCAGGCGAAAATTGGACGGTCGATAAAAAATTTCGACATGAGTTACTCCCCTTTGCCGCCAGCGGCTTTGTCAGCTGCTTGAGCGGGGGCCGGGTTCTTGGCTACGTTGGTCGCTTCGGTCGGATTGACCTGAACACCTGGGCGAACGTACTGCAGACCTTCGGTGATCAGACGATCGCCGGCTTTCAGGCCATCCTCGATCAGCCACTGGCTGCCGACGGTACGGCTGGCCTTGAGCTGACGCAGTTCAACCTTGTTGTCCGCGCCGACAACCAGTGCGGTCGGCGTACCTTTGAGGTCGCGGGTCACGCCTTGCTGCGGCGCCAGAATGGCCGCGGCGTTGACCCCGGCCTGCAACTGGGCACGGACGAACATGCCTGGCAGCAGGGTGTGATCCGGGTTCGGGAACACGGCGCGCAAGGTCACGGAACCGGTAGTCGGATCCACCGAGACTTCGGAGAATTCCAGCTTGCCGTCGAGCTTGTACTGGCTGCCGTCTTCCAGGGTCAGCTTGACCGCTGCCGAGTTGTCGCCGGCCTTCTGCAGACGACCGCTTTCCAGCTCGCGGCGCAGTTCGAGCAGCTCGACCGAGGACTGGGTGACGTCGACGTAGATCGGGTCCAGTTGCTGGATCGTCGCCATCGCGTCGGCCTGACCATTGCTGACCAGCGCGCCTTCGGTCACCGAAGAACGGCCAATGCGACCGGAGATCGGCGCGTAGACCTTGGTGTATTTCACGTTGATCTGCGCGCTCTGCAGCGACGCTTCCGATTCCATGCGATTGGCGACGGCGGTGTCGAATTCCTGGCGGCTCACGGCCTGCTCATCGACCAGTTGCTTGTAGCGGTCGGAGATCGACTTGGTCGAACGCAGGTTGGCCTCAGCGCTTTTCAGGGTCGCTTCATAGACTGCCGGATCGATCTGATACAGCTGCTGGCCGGCTTTGACGTCGCCGCCTTCCTTGAACAGACGCTTGAGAATGATGCCGTTGACCTGTGGTCGAACTTCAGCGATGCGGTACGCGCTGGTGCGGCCCGGCAGTTCCGACGTGAGGGTGAACGCTTGTGGTTGCAGGGTGACGACGCCGACCTGAGGAGGCGGAGCGGCTGGAGCCGCTTCTTCCTTTTTACATCCGCTGAGCAGCGATGCCAGGGCGACGGCAGTGACCAGAGCGGTAACAGCTGGCTTGAATTGCATGAAGATCCTCGGGTCAGGCGCGCACATTGCGCACAAGAAGTGTGAAAGGGTAAAAAAATCGGGTCGAGTGGATAAGTAGCTTGCTAAGGAATATACTTACGTTCATGGTTGTTTGTAAATAGCTTGGCGTCGTACCCACCCTGTTACAAAATGCGTCGCAAGGTTTGAAATTGTAGGCCGGGGAGCCGATTCGTGAGAGATCGGCCCCCTCTTTATTCAGCGGATATTCAGCCATCCCTGAAACATCCCGTTTGAGGTTTTACTGCCATGGTCCGTCGTACCAAAGAGGAAGCTCAGGAAACGCGCAGCCAGATTCTCGAAGCGGCCGAGAAAGCGTTTTATGAAAGGGGCGTGGCGCGCACGACCCTGGCGGATATCGCGACAATGGCCGGCGTCACGCGCGGGGCCATCTATTGGCATTTCAGCAACAAGGCTGATCTGGTGCAGGCGATGCTCGACAGCCTGCATGAACCGCTGGATGAATTGGCCAAGGCCAGCGAGAGCGAGGATGAACTCGACCCGCTGGGGTGCATGCGCAAGCTGTTGATCCATCTGTTCCATCAGGTAGCCCTGGATCCGAAGACCCGTCGCATCAACGAGATTCTGTTTCATAAGTGCGAATTCACCGATGAAATGTGCGATCTGCGCCAGCAGCGCCGCACGGCCAGTCTCGATTGCAACCTGCGCATCGGCCTGACCTTGCGTAATGCGGTCAATCGCGGCCAGTTGCCGGAAAATCTCGACACTGCCAGGGCGGCCATCAGCATTCATGCGTATATCGATGGCCTCCTGTATGGATGGCTGTTGGCGCCGGACAGCTTTCAATTGCATGCCGAAGCCGAGCGCTGGGTCGATACAGGGCTGGATATGCTGCGCCTGAGCCCCAGTCTGCGCAAATGAAACAAAATGCGTAATTGAATCTATCCGTGTCAAGACTTGAAGCGGGGAAATGTCCCTGCTTCAAGACTTTCTGTAATGGGGTGCTTTTATATACGTACGTCGGTCGGGTTGATAGGTAGCGAGCTACGTATTTTGTAGGGGTTTTGTGTCGACTGTGTGAATGAGTGTTAACGCTCGGGCTAAAAGGGCGCCGAGCAGCCGATACGCACCAACCGGTCCGTTTTGTTTCTGTGTCCCCTGTGCCCGATTTTTACCACTGGGCTGTGTCACTTCCGATGGGCTGGAGCCACGGTGGTGAGTTGCCTTGCGCCTCTACCGTTACTGCATGAGGGGGTAACTCTCTATCAGGCCGATGGCGTCATAAATGCGACCATCTTATTGCTGTAAGGATAAACCGGGTTTTCATTTGCCAATAATGCGTCGCAGGTGATGGGTTCGGCGCCAATAGAGAAAGCATTTTTATCCCAGAAGAGTTCGAATTTTGGAGCCCGGTGCCCCGCCATTTTTCTGTAGCAATAACTGAGCGAGGTGTCGAACTGTACTTTCTGTTTGTAGTTGGTGTAACAGACGTAAGTGCTGAATATCTCTTTTTTGATATCGTAATCAATAACGATGTCCTGCTTCAGATGAGGATCTCCTTCAAACATCATAAAAACGGTCTGGTAAGGAAGGATCTTGTCGATAGGGGTCAAGGGCGGGTGCTTTGGAGAGGAATCATCAAGCCAGAAAGTAGAGTCCGTGGCATTGGTGATTTGCAGGAGAAATGTAAGTTTATTTGGGTCTATATTATTCATTTTTATATATCCTTGCTTGATTAAGTTGGTTGATGTGCAAGTGGTAAGTAGCAAGGCGAAGCTTAGGTTTATATTCTTTTGAAGGCGAATCTTTAAATGTGTGCAAATAAAAAAGCCCTGACTCTTTCGAGGCAGGGCTTACTTGTTGGTTGATGTTTTTTACAGCGCTGGATAATCGATATAGCCGACCGGGCCTTTGCCGTAGAACAATTCAGGACGCGCATCGTTGAGCGGTGCATCGGCCTTCAGGCGGGCCGGCAGATCCGGGTTGGCAATGAACGGTACGCCGAACGCCACCGCGTCTGCCTTGCCTTCAGCCAGCCAGGCATTGGCGCTGTCCTTGGTGAAGCGTTCGTTGGCGATGTACGCACCACCGAAGGCTTCTTTCAATTGTGGGCCGAGGCTGTCGGCGCCTTCTTTCTCACGGGAGCAGATGAAGGCGATGCCGCGCTTGCCCAGCTCGCGAGCCACATAAGTGAAGGTCTCGGCCAGATTGTCGTCGCCCATGTCGTGGGAGTCGGCGCGGGGTGCCAGGTGCACGCCGACACGGCCGGCGCCCCAGACGTCGATCGCCGCATCAGTCACTTCCAGCAGCAGACGTGCACGGTTCTCCAGGGAGCCGCCGTAGTTGTCGGTGCGCTGGTTAGTGCTGCTTTGCAGGAACTGGTCGAGCAGGTAGCCGTTGGCGCCGTGGATTTCCACACCGTCGAAGCCGGCGGCTTTGGCGTTTTCGGCACCGGTGCGGTAGGCCTCGACGATCTCGGCGATTTCAGCGGTTTCCAGAGCGCGCGGGGTCGGATAGTCGGCCAATGGGCGAACCAGGCTGACGTGACCCTTCGGCTGGATAGCACTCGGCGCGACCGGGGTTTCGCCGTTGAGGTACGACGGGTGCGAGATGCGGCCGACGTGCCACAGTTGCAGGACGATCTTGCCGCCGGCCGCGTGCACCGCTTTGGTCACGTTGGTCCAGCCGCGCACCTGATCGTTGGACCAGATGCCCGGGGTGTCCGGGTAGCCAACGCCCATCGGCGTCACCGAAGTGGCTTCGGACAGGATCAGACCGGCGGAGGCGCGTTGCACGTAGTACTCGGCCATCAGCGCGTTCGGTACGCGGCCTTCATCAGCGCGGCAGCGGGTCAGCGGGGCCATGATGATGCGGTTGGACAGCTCGAGGTCGCCCAGTTTGATCGGATCGAAAATAGTTGCCATGTGTACAACCCTCGTCAGTGAAGTGGTTAATCAGTGGGTAGCAGGGGCCAGGCCGGCATCGCCGTTCTGACGGAAAGTGATCAGGGTCACCAGCAGCGCGAGCACGGCCAGCGCGGCGGCGGCCAGGGGCACGCTGGTCAGGCCGAAACCGTGGGCGATGACGCTGCCACCGACCCAGGCGCCCAGGGCGTTGCCGATGTTGAAAGCGCCGATGTTCAGGGTCGACACCAGGTTCGGTGCGGCCTTGCCGAAGGTCACCACGTTGACTTGCAGCGCCGGGACGGCGGCAAACGAAGCGGTGGCCCAGAGGAACAGAGTGATTTCTGTCGGGATCAGCGCAACGCTGGTCCAGCTCAGCACGGTGGAAACCACCGCCATCGCCACGAACACGCCGATCAGGGTCGCGCCGAGACGCTTGTCCGCCAATTTGCCGCCGATGATGTTGCCCACCGTCAGACCGAGGCCGATCAGCAGCAGGGTCCAGGTCACGCCTTTTGGCGAGACGCCGGTGACGTCACCGAGCAGCGGTGCGACATAGGTGAAGAGGGTGAACATCGACGCGGCGAACAGCGCGGTCATGCTCAGCGACAGCCAGATGCCGGCGCCTTTGAGGGCGGCGAGTTCGGCGCGCATGTCGAGTTTTTCCTCGTCACGCTTGGCCGGCAGGAAGCGGATCAGACCGATCAGCGCGATCACACCAATCACGGTCACCGCCCAGAAAGTCGAACGCCAGCCGGCTTCCTGACCCAGCGCCGTACCCAACGGTACACCGAGCACGTTGGCCAGGGTCAGGCCGGTGAACATCAGCGCCACGGCGGATGCACGCTTGGTCGGCGCCACCAGCCCGGCAGCTACCACAGAACCGATACCGAAGAACGCACCGTGGCACAGCGCGGTGACGACACGGGCAAACATCAGCACGTTGTAGTCACTGGCGATGGCGCACAGCAGGTTACCGACGATGAAAATCCCCATCAGCGCTACCAGTGCAGCCTTGCGCGGCAGTTTTGCGGTGGCCAGTGCCATGAACGGCGCACCGATGGCCACGCCCAGGGCGTAACCGGTCACCAGCCAGCCAGCGCCGGGGATCGACACACCGAGGTCGGCCGCCACATCGGGCAGCAGGCCCATGATGACGAACTCGGTGGTGCCGATGGCGAAGGCGCTCAAGGCCAGAATGAGTAGCGAGAGGGGCATTTAAGTCAATTCCTTGTGGGAGCGCTGAGCTCTTTGACGATGGCGTCGAGGAACGCCTGGATCACGTCCTCGTTGCGTTTGAAGAAGTGCCACTGTCCGGCTTTCTGGCTGCTGATCAAACCTGCACGCTGCAGGGTTGCCAGGTGGGCGGAGACGGTCGACTGCGACAGGCCGCAGCGTTGATCGATCTGCCCGGCGCAGATGCCGTACTCGTGGTTGTGAATCTGCTCAGGAAACTGGGCTTTGGGGTCTTTCAGCCAGATGAGGATGTCTCGCCGTACTGGGTGTGCCAGGGCTTTTATTATTTCGTCGAGGTCGAGGTTCATGGCTTTATGCTCGTGATCTGTAGCGCTATATCGCGATGAGGCGAACTTTAAATCGGTATTTCGCGATATACCAATATGAATTTGATCTGACGACCGCATAAATCGGTATATCGGGTTATAACGATACGTGTGCTGTAACGATGAAAGCGCGCAGTGCTAAGCTGCGCCCATGAACTATCTCGCACATTTACACCTCGGAGGCCAGCGCCCCGAGCAATTACTCGGCAGTCTGTATGGCGATTTCGTCAAAGGACGCCTGCAAGGGCAGTTTGCGCCGCCGATTGAAGCGGCGATTCAGCTGCATCGGCGCATTGATGTGTTCACCGATCGCCACCCGTTGGTGGACATCGCCCTCGGGCGTTTCACCGCGACCCGGCGGCGTTATGCCGGGATCGTCCTCGACGTGTTTTTCGACCATTGTCTGGCGCGGGACTGGACGCTGTACGCCGATCAACCGCTGGAGCAGTTCACCCGTGACGTGTACCGGGTGCTGTCGAATGAACGGCAATTGCCCGAGCGCCTGGCGCAAATCGCGCCGCACATGGTTGCCAATGACTGGCTGGGGTCGTATCAGGAGTTTGAAGTGCTGGAGCAGGTGCTGCGCGGGATCTCGCGGCGTCTGACGCGGCCTGAGGAATTGGCGGGGGCGATGCAGGAATTGCGGCGGTTGTATGAGCCGCTGAGTGAGGATTTCGCGTTGTTCTACCCGCAATTGCAAGACTTCGCACAATCCTCAACAACACCCTGAATCCCTGTGGGAGCTGGCTTGCCAGCGATGGCGTCGGCACATTCAACATTCGTGTCGGCTGGTCTACCGCTATCGCTGGCAAGCCAGCTCCCACAGGGGCCGACGGTGATTTTAGCGGTTGTATTTCAGGCGGCGATGGCCGGGCGCATCGGGTTTTTCTGCTTTTCCAGAATCGCGCCAAACAACGCCTTCTGCACCGCCTGCTGCGCTTCGAATGCCAGCGCAGCACGTTCGCGGCCCTGACAGGCGATCGGCTTGAGCAGATGCACTTCGACATCGCCGCAGTCATGGCTGAACAGGCGCATCAGGTGCGACAGCAAGTCATCGTCACCAATGAACGGCGCCAGCGCGTCGATTTCGCCATCGCGCAGATAACGGATCGCCACCGGTTGCAGCATCACCTCTGAATCAATCGCCGCCGACAGCAGGCGACCATGAAAGGTGCGCAGCGAGCGGCCATCGGTGGTGGTGCCTTCCGGGAACATCAGCAGCGGATGCTGCGTCTGCAAATGGCGGGTCATCTGTTTGCGGATCAACTGGCTGTCACCCGAGCCGCGACGGATGAACAGACTGCCAGCCTTGGCCGCCAGCCAACCCGCCACCGGCCAGGTGCGCACTTCGGCCTTGGACAGAAACGACTGCGGCGTGAGCATGCCCAGCAGCGGAATGTCAGTCCATGACACATGATTGCTGACCCACAGCATCGGCTGCTTCGGCAATTCGCCATGCACAGTCACGCGAAAGGGCAGGGCATGGCTCAGGCGCGCCATGAAAAACCGCGACCAGCGCTGTCGACGTTGCATCGAATGCGCCAGGCCCAGGCGTTCGAACACGCCGAAGACGCTGGCCATGGTCAGGCCCAGCGCCACCACCAGCAGCACCCGCGCGATCCGCGCGTACACCCGCAACCGGCTCATCACACGGCCGCCTTGAAGTGCTTGGCGTAGCGCGGGCAAAGTTCGTCGCGCTTGAGCAGGATGAACACATCGGCGACCTGGAAGTCTTCGTCCCAGCACGGCTCGCCGCAGATTTTCGCGCCCAGGCGCATGTAGGCCTTGAGCAGCGGCGGCATTTCGGCGATCACGTTCGACGGGATATCCAGCGACGGCAGCGGGTTCTTCGGTTCGGCGCGCAAGTGTTCGGTGCACAGATAACGTTCGCGCAGACGCTGCATGATCGCGTGGGCCTGCACGCCGCCGTCCTGCATCGGGATGCTCGCGCAACCCATCAGGTAGCTGTAGCCGCCCTGATTCAAGACTTCGGCCAGTTCACCCCAGAGCACGGCGATGGTGCCGCCGTTGCGGTAGGCCGGGTCGACGCAGGTGCGGCCGATTTCGAGGATCGGCCCTTGCAGATGGGCGAGGCCGTGCAGGCTGAATTCTTCTTCGCTGTAGAACTTGCCCAGGCTGCTGGCGGCGGTGTGATCGAGCAAACGGGTGGTGGCGACCAGACGCCCGGTGTTCAGGTCACGCACGCCGATGTGGCTGCAGTGAACATCATAGTCATCCATGTCCAGACCCAGTTCCGCGCCTTTCAGCTTGGCGTTGAACTCGCCGCTGAATACGCTGAAGCGCAAGGCCTGGGCTTGCTGCAAGGCCTCGGCGCCGATCAGGCGTTCGGCTTGCAGGCGGCGTTCATTGCCGGTGTCGCTGATGCGGGCGATCTGAGTCATTTGAATCTCCGTACGGGCCTTGAACCCGTCGTGGGTTGCAGCCGATCGACTTTCTTTATGCAGCCATGTTGTGCAAAGTCAGGCTATGTAGCCCCGGTGTCATCGCCATGAACGTTTGGTGATGCTTGTATGACAGCCCACAAGGAGCCTCTTATGCCCTGGCCCAGCCTGCTCGAAAGCCGTGAACGCTTGCCCGCCGTGGCTGATCTGGCGGAAGGTTTCGCCACCTTGCTGCATCAATTGGGCAATGTGACGCCGTTCGAACTGGCAGTGGCCGGAGGCCGGCGGATGGCGACGCCGGGGCTGGCATTTCTGGTGGGGTATCAGGCGGCGTTGCGCATGCTCTGGCCCAGCGCGCCGCCAAGTCTTGGCGCCCTGTGTGCGACCGAACAGCGCAGTTTGCGTCCGGCGGACATGCAGACGCGCCTGACGGATTTGCGCCTCAACGGGCGAAAGGATTTCGTCACCGCCGGGGATGCGGCGGACTGGCTGCTCATCGCCGCGCGCAGTGAAGAGCCCGGCGAAACGCCGCGCCTGAGTCTGGCGGTGGTCTATCCCGGCGAGCCCGGCGTGCGCGTGGAAAAACTCCCGGCGCTGCCGCTGATGCCGGACATCAGTCACGGTCGGCTGCATCTGGATGGCGCACTGTGCGAGCTGCTCGCGGGCGATGGCTGGGATGCTTATGTGAAGCCGTTTCGCACCCTGGAAGATATCTACGTGCTGAGCGCGATGACCGCGTGGTTGTATGGCGTCGGTCAGGACAGTGGCTGGTCGCAGCCGCTGCTGTTGCGCTTGCTGGCGCTGTTGGCCGGGTGCGCGGAAGCGAGTCGCCAACCGCCGAACAATCCGGCGGGGCATGTGTTGCTGGGTGGGTTGTTTGCACAGTTCGATGCGTTCAAACCCGAGATCGATCAGGCGTTGGCCGAGGGTAATCCGGAGTGGGCGCACATGTGGCAGCGTGATCAGGGGGTGATGCAGTTGGCGGCGGGAGCCAGGGCCAAGCGCTTGGCCAAAGCTTTGGCGGTGGGCTGATTGGCCCTATCGCGAGCAGGCTCACTCCTACAGGTGAAATGCGTTCCTTTGTAGGAGTGAGCCTGCTCGCGATGGCAGTCTCGAAAACACCACACATCTGTCATCAACCCCGACTACCCTCAGCAGGTTGTCCCCAAGAGCCCTCACCATGATCAAAGGCCTGTCCCGGTTTCTGCTGCTGATCAGCTTCACGGTCGAGGCCGGGCAATGGCCCGGTGAGCAATGGCCGACGGGCGCAAAAATCAGCGGCGCAGCGGTCGAGGCGTTAGAGACCTACGCCTTCCCACCCCGCGACGACACTACCCGCCAAGGCATCCGCACCGACGCTCTGCTGATCATCCGCGACGGCCAGTTGATCTACGAACGCTACGCCGGCCCGACCCGTGCCGAGACCCCGCACTTGACCTGGTCGATCAGCAAAAGCCTGATGGCCACCGTGCTGGGTGTGGCCTATGGCGAAGACTTGTTCAAACTGGATGATCCGGTTTCGAAGTTTTATCCGGCACTGGAACAACACCCCACGATCAAAATGGCTGACCTGCTGCACTGGGCTTCCGGGCTGGACTGGCAGGAAGACTACGAATACGCGCCGCTGAAATCCTCGGTGGTGGCGATGCTCTACACCCGTGGGCACCGCGACATGCCCGCGTTCACTGCCAATCACGACGCTTATGCGCCGCCGGGGCAGACGTTCCGTTACTCCAGTGGCGACAGCAATCTGCTGGCGGCGGCGCTGAAGAACATGGTTGGCCCGCAGCGTTATCCCGACTATCCATGGACAGCGCTGTTCGAGCCGTTGGGCATCCGCCACGCCGTGTGGGAAACCGATGCCGGCGGCACATTTGTCGCTTCCTCTTATGCCTATCTCACGGCGCGGGATCTGGCGCGGGTCGGATTGCTGATGGCCCGCGACGGACGTTGGCACGACCGGCAATTGCTGCCCAAGGATTGGGTCGCCTTCAACCGCGAGGCTTTTGCCGGCTACAAGGCGCACCAAGACGAAGCGGTGCCCGGTGGCCAGTGGTGGCTCAATCGCCCGGCGGATGGCGCCGCCGCGCCATGGCCTGACGCGCCACCCGACACCTTCGCTGCCCTCGGCCATTGGGGCCAGGCGCTGTATGTGATCCCCAGCGAGAAACTGGTGATCGTGCGTTACGCCGATGATCGCGACGGCAGCTATCGCCACAACGACCTGCTCAAGCGCGTGCTCAAGGCGGTGCAGCCATGAAGCTGGTCAAGCGGATTCTGCTGCTGGCGCTGATCGTGCTGCTCGGCTGGATCTGGCTCGAA
Organism: Pseudomonas sp. GM30; assembly: GCF_000282275.2. NCBI lineage: Bacteria > Pseudomonadati > Pseudomonadota > Gammaproteobacteria > Pseudomonadales > Pseudomonadaceae > Pseudomonas > Pseudomonas sp. GM30. Next base: position 226,333 of record NZ_AKJP02000001.1, read on the forward strand.
CGGGAAAACCTCTGGGCGTTCCCCGACATCATCAGCGCGTACACGGCGAAGGAATATTGTTCGTGTCGCTACGTGATGAACAACGACGCCGAGTATTGCCGGGGTTATGTGAAACAGTGGCTGCCGACCAGCGAATTCAGCGATGACAGCACGAGCAAAACCATCACCGTCAGCGGCATGGGCCGCAGTAATCGTGTGCAGTGGCTGGGTGAGCGGCAGGGTTGCCGCCTAAATCCCTGATCTGTGGAGCGTCACTTCCCCATTGTGGCGAGGGAGCTTGCTCCCGTTGGGGCGCGCAGCGGCCCTTTGCGCGCTGTCTGTAAAACTGTGGAGGCGGGTCATGCGACTGCTACGCAGCCGAGCGGGAGCAAGCTCCCTCGCCACAGAGATTTTTATTGTCGGCAGATTTGCGCAGATTGAACATTTGCAATAACGGCGCGGGCGGTTAAGGTTCGTGCAGGTTTTTCGCCCAACGAGTGTTCAATGTTCAACCGCTCCCTCTACAAAGCCTTCGCCAGTCTGCTGCTGGCCGCTGCCGCGTTGCCGGCGCAGGCCAATTGGTATCTGGACGGCGAATCATCGCGGCTGTCGTTTGTCAGCACGAAAAACGCCCACATTTCCGAAGTGCAACGCTTTCTGGTGCTGCACGGCAAGGTCGATCCGGATGGCCGCGCTGAAGTCGAAGTCGAGCTGGATTCGATCAACAGCGGCATCCCGCTGCGCGATGAGCGCATGCGCAAGGAGCTGTTCCAGATCGAGCAATTCCCCGAAGCGACCATCAGCACCCGGATCGACCTGCGCCCGATCAACGATCTGGCCCCCGGTGCGCAGCTGGAATTGCGTCTGCCGCTGACCGTCAACCTGCACGGCAAGCAACATGAATACCCGGCAGAGTTGCTGGCCACCCGTCTCGATGACCGACGTTTTCAAGTGGTGACCCTGGAACCGCTGGTGATCAACGCCGAGGATTTCGATCTGGCGCCGGGGCTGGAAACCCTGCGCAACCTGGCCGGCCTGTCGGCCATCAGTCTGTCGGTACCGGTGGGTGCGGTGCTGATTTTCACGGCGCGCTGACATGCGCGGCGCGGTGTTTCCGTGGCGTGACGGCAACCGTTTCGAGCTGTTGATCGACGGCCCGCAATTCTTCCCGCGCATGCTGGTGGAGATTGCCCGCGCCGAAGAGCAGGTTGAACTGGAGCTGTATCTGGTGGAGGCGGGCGCCTGCGCCGAAGCCGTGGTTCAGGCGCTGATCCAGGCTGCCGAGCGCGGCGTTCGGGTACGCTGCCTGTTCGATGACTACGGCAGTCTCGCGTTTACCCTGCACCTGCGTCAGCGCCTGACCAAGGCCGGGGTCGAACTGCGTTTCTACAATCGCCTGAACTGGCGGCGCTGGGTCGGCAACTTCTATCGCGATCACCGCAAATTGCTGCTGGTCGATCAGCGTCTGGCGGTGGTCGGTGGCACCGGTGTCACCGATGAGTTCTGGACGCCGGGGCAGGACAGCAGCGAATGGCACGAGGTGATGGTGGAAATCAGCGGCCCGCTGGTGCTCGACTGGCAAGTGCTGTTCGACCGCCAATGGATCGCCAACCGCCACCGCCGGGCGTGGAAACCTTCAGCGCATGTCGGCCTGCCACGCTTGCCCAAGGTTCCGGACATGGGCGAGGGCATGGGCCGTGTGGCCTATGCCGATGCGCGTCAGCATCGCGACATTCTGCAATCGTTGTTTCGCGCCCTCAACAGCGGGCAGAAACGCATCTGGATGGCCACCCCGTATTTCCTGCCGACCTGGAAAATCCGCCGCTCGCTGCGCAGGGCCGCTGCCCGTGGTGTCGACGTCCGGTTATTGCTCACCGGGCCGCGCACCGATCACCCGTCGGTACGCTATGCCGGCCATCGCTACTACCCGCGCCTGCTCAAGGCCGGGGTGCAGATCTTCGAATACCAGCCGTGTTTCCTGCACTTGAAAATGGTCCTGGTGGATGAGTGGGTGAGCATCGGTTCGTGCAACTTCGATCACTGGAACCTGCGCTTCAATCTGGAGGCGAATCTGGAGGCGCTGGACCCGGCGTTGACGGCAGCGGTGGTGCAGAGTTTCGAGAAGGATTTCGGCCTGAGTCAGCAGGTCAGTCTGGAAGAGTGGCAGCGCCGGCCGTTGTGGCGGCGAGTGAAGCAGCGGATCTGGGGCTGGGTGGATCGGCTGGTGGTGAATATTCTCGATAGACGCGGCTAGCAGTCGCACCCCAAAACCAAATGTAGGAGTGAGCCTGCTCGCGATGGCGTCGTGTCATTCAGCATTGATCTGGCTGATAGACCGCTATCGCGAGCAGGCTCACTCCTACAGGGGGTTATGTGTTGCCTGAATAATTACAGCAACTCAAAACTCTGCTGCGTCACATCCTGCGAATCCAGGCCGATCTGCACGTTGAACTTGCCAGGCTCGGCCGCGTACTTGAGCTGGGCGTTGTAGAACTTCAGGTCATCCTCGGTGATGGTGAAGTGCACGACTTTCTGTTCGCCGGCCTTGAGCATGATTTTCTGGAAGTTCTTCAGTTCCTTCACCGGGCGGATCATCGATCCGGCGACGTCCTGGATGTACAACTGCACCACGGTTTCGCCGTCACGTTTGCCGGTGTTTTTCAGGGTGACACTGGCGTCGAGCTTGCCGGTCTTGTTCAGCGTGGTCGAGGACAGCGCCATGTCGCTCAGCGTGAACCGGGTGTAGCTCAGGCCGTAACCGAACGGGAACAGCGGGCCGGTGGTGTCATCGAAATACTGCGAGGTGTAGTTGCCCGGTTTGCCCGGCGTGAACGGCCGGCCAATGCTCAGGTGGTTGTAGTAGGTCGGGATCTGGCCCACGGAACGCGGGAAGGTCACCGGCAGTTTGCCCGACGGGTTGTAGTCGCCGAACAGCACGTCGGCGATGGCGTTACCACCCTCGGTGCCGCTGAACCAGGTTTCCAGAATCGCATCAGCCGACTGGTTCTCTTCGAGGATGGTCAGCGGACGGCCGTTCATCAGTACCAGTACCAGTGGTTTGCCGGTGGCTTTCAATGCGCGGATCAGCTCGCGCTGGTTTTCCGGGATGTTCAGGTCGGTGCGGCTGGAGGACTCGTGGGACATGCCACGGGACTCGCCAACGGCGGCGACGATCACGTCGGCGTCCTTGGCCGCTTTTACCGCTTCGTCGATCAACACGTTGGCCGGGCGCGGATCATCGACCACTTCCGGGGCGTCGAAGTTGAGGAAGTTCAGGTAGTCCAGAACCTTCTTGTCGCTGGTGATGTTGGCGCCACGGGCGTAGATCAGGTTGGCCTTGTCGCCGATCACCGAGCTCATGCCGTCGAACAGGGTGACTGATTGCGCAGGTTTGCCCGCAGCGGCCCAGCTGCCCATCATGTCGATGGGTGCCTTGGCCAATGGGCCGACCAGCATGACTTTTGCGTCTTTCTTCAGCGGCAGGGTGTCGTTCTGGTTCTTCAGCAGCACCAGGCTGCGACGTGCCACGTCACGGGCCTCGGCGCGGTGCAGACGGCTTTCGGCGTAGGTGTCGGCCGGATCATCCTCGGCCTTGCCGATGCGCAGGTACGGATCCTTGAACAGGCCCATGTCGTACTTGGCGGCGAGCACTTCGCGCACGGCGTTGTCGATGTCTTTCTGTTCGATCTCGCCGGATTTGAGCAGCCCCGGCAGCTCTTTGCCGTACAGGGTGTCGTTCATGCTCATGTCGATGCCGGCCTTGATCGCCAGCTTCGCCGCTTCACGACCGTCGGCGGCCACGCCGTGCTTGATCAGTTCGAAGATCGCGCCGTGGTCGCTGACGGCCAGGCCCTTGAAGCCCCAGTCCTTGCGCAGCAGGTCGTTCATCAGCCAGGTGTTGGCGGTGGCCGGAATGCCGTTGATCGAGTTCAACGCCACCATCACCCCACCGGCACCGGCGTCGATCGCTGCACGGTACGGTGGCAGGTAGTCCTGGTACATCTTGACCGGGCTCATGTCGACGACGTTGTAGTCGCGACCGCCCTCGACCGCGCCATACAGGGCGAAGTGCTTGACGCTGGCCATGATGCTGTCGGCCGCGCTCGGCGTGTCACCCTGATAGGCCTTGACCATCACTTTGGCGATGCGCGAGGTCAGGTAGGTGTCTTCACCGAAGCCTTCGGAGCTGCGGCCCCAGCGCGGATCGCGGGAGATGTCGACCATCGGTGCGAAGGTGATGTCGAGGCTGTCGGCCGCGGCTTCCTTGGCGGCAACGCGCCCGGACTGACCGATGGCGTCCATGTCCCAGCTCGAGGCCAGGGCCAGCGGAATCGGGAAAATCGTACGGTGACCGTGGATCACGTCGTACGCAAAAAACATCGGAATCTTCAGGCGACTGCGCATCGCCGCGTCCTGCATCGGACGGTTTTCCGGGCGAGTGATCGAGTTGAACGTGCCGCCGATGTTGCCGGCGGCGATCTCTTTGCGGATCAACTCGCGAGGCATTTCCGGGCCGATGCTGATCAGGCGCAACTGGCCGATCTTTTCATCGAGGGTCATTTGCTTCATCAGATTGCTGATGAACGCGTCCTTGTTTTCCAGGGGTGCCGGGGTCGTGGCGGCCAATACTTGATGACTGGCCAGGCTGACGAACAGACCCAGCAAACACAGCTTCTTCATGAATATTTTTCTCGAGGGCCCAAGCGGCAATGCAATGCCGGCCAGCCAAAAGTTAGGGAGCGACTATTGTTGTTCGGGTGCAGGCTCAAAATGACCGAGCCAAAAACGCCCGCCGACACTCGGCAGCGTTTGCGCAGGGCCTCTTTTTAGCCCATTGGCCCGTTGCAATCCAGTGGCGCGGCCGATTATGCCCCAACCGCCGATGCAGAAGGTTTCACGGTCGGTTTTTTATGAAATACGCCAGGGAGCATCACTTTGATGAATGTCAGTCCAACCTACCGCTCGCGTCTGCAGGTCGCCACGCTGCTGGTCCTCGCCACCTTGTTGACCGCGTGCGGCATCAACAATATTCCGACCCTCGACGAACAGGCGAAAGCCGCCTGGGGCCAGGTCCAGAACCAGTATCAGCGTCGTGCCGACCTGATCCCCAATCTGGTGGAGACCGTGCGGGGCTACGCCAAGCATGAAGAAGCGACATTGACGGCGGTGGTCGAGGCGCGGGCCAAGGCGACGTCGATCCAGGTCGATGCCAGCACCCTCGACAACCCGGAAAAACTCAAGCAGTTCCAGCAGGCCCAGGATCAGTTGAGCGGTGCGCTCAGCCGTCTGATGGTGGTCTCCGAGCGCTACCCGGACCTCAAGGCCAACCAGAACTTCCTTGCCCTGCAATCGCAGCTCGAAGGCACGGAAAACCGGATTGCCGTGGCGCGGCGCGATTTCATTCTGGCGGTGCAGAAATACAACACCGAGATCCGCACGTTTCCCGGGCGCCTCTGGCACAGCGTGATGTACAGCGACCTGCCAATTCGCGAAACCTTCGAAGCCACCACCCCCGGTGCGGAAAAGGCCCCGGAAGTGAAGTTCTGATTCGAGGTTGCCCATGCGTGTGTTGAAGATAGGCCTGGTGCTGATGCTCTGGCTGTTCGCCGTCAGCGCTCGGGCCGAGTTGACGTTCCCGGCGCTGAGCGGGCGGGTGGTGGACGAAGCGCAGATGATCGAGCCGTCGGTGCGCGCCCAGTTGAGCCAGCAATTGCAGGCTCACGAGCAGGCCACCGGCGAGCAACTGGTGGTGGTCACGGTGCCTGATCTGCAGGGCACAACCATCGAGGATTACGGCGTGCAATTGGGCCGGCACTGGGGCATCGGCCAGAAGGACAAGAACAACGGCGCGCTGCTGATCGTCGCCCGGGACGAGCGCAAATTGCGCATCGAAGTCGGTTACGGACTGGAGGATCGGCTGACCGATGCGCAGACCTCGGTGATCATCCATCAAGTGATCACCCCGGCGTTCAAGTCCGGCAATTTCAGCAAGGGCATCAGCGACGGTGTGGCGGCGATGCTGGTGGTGCTCGGCGGTAATCCGCTGGACGAACCTTCGACGGTGTACGAGTCGAGCGGTGATCCGCAGAACGATTTTGTCTCGCGTCATCCGCTGTTGTTCGTTTTTCTGGTGGTGTTGTTCATCCTGACCGTGTTTGTCTGTCAGATGCTCGGTATCCTTCCCGCCGGCCGGGGTGGCTCCGGTGGCGGAGGCGGTTTCGGCGGTGGTGGTTTTGGTGGCGGCGGTGGAGGCGGGGGCTTCAGCGGCGGCGGGGGCAGTTTCGGCGGCGGCGGTTCGTCCGGCGGCTGGTGAACACACAACAATAATGATCAGGCACTTTTCGACATGGCATTACTGACTGAACACGAACAACGCAAAGTCGCCGAGGCGATCGCCCGGGTCGAGCGCGACACCGACGCCGAACTGGTCACCGTGCTGGCGGCCCGCGCCGATGACTACGCGTACATTCCGCTGCTGTGGGCCAGCCTGCTGGCGCTGCTGGTGCCGGGCATCGTCCATTACCTGACGGGCTGGCTGACCATGCGCAGCCTGTTGTTGGTGCAGTGGGGGTCGTTCATCGTCCTGTGCCTGCTGTTTCGTCTGCCGAAAATCACCACCCACCTGATCCCGCGCCGTGTGCGCCACTGGCGCGCGTCGAACCTGGCGCGGCGGCAGTTTCTCGAACAGAACCTGCATCACACCGTGGGCAGCACCGGCATGTTGATCTTTGTCTGTGAAGCCGAGCGTTACGTGGAGATTCTGGTAGACGAGGGGATCTCCCGACGGCTGGACAACAACAGCTGGGACACGATTGTCGCCGCGTTCACCGAGCAGGTGCGTCAGGGCCGCACGCTAGAAGGGTTTGTCACCTGCATCGAGGCCTGCGGTGAACTGCTCAAGGTGCACGTGCCGGTGACGCAGGTGAGGAATGAATTACCCAATCGGTTGATTGTGTTGGGTTGAGTCTCTGGGCGCAGTCATTCCCTGTGGCGAGGGAGCTTGCTCCCGCTGGGGCGCGAAGCGGCCCTGAAACCGGTAAACGCGGTCTGTCTGGTTCAAGTAATCGCCTGTTTTAACGACTGCTGCGCAGCCGAGCGGGAGCAAGCTCCCTCGCCACAAAAGACCCAGTGCATTAGGTCCTTGTGCCGTTGGGTAAATAAGAGCGTGTCCCCAACCGCCATCCCCCCTAAAATACCCGCCACTTCCGATTTCGCCCGTTCGAGGCCGCTTGTCCATGTCCGTTACCGCCCCCTCCACCAAACCCACGCCAGACCATCACGCCCAGTTCATCGAGCTGCTGCAAACCAGCCTCGAACAGAACGGCTTCATCAAACTGGTGCTGGCCAAATACGTGGGCGAAGAAGCGGATCTGCAGCGGATCATCATCAAGGCGGTGACGGTCAAGGCGCAGCCCAACCTGTCGTTCGTCTATCGTTACAAGACCCGCGACATCACCAAGAACCTGCCGCTGAGCGAAGGCGTGGCGGTGATTGCCGAGCTGTTGCCGGCCGCGTTCAAGAATGCGCATCTGCTGACCGTGACCGACGAAGCCCAGCTCGAATACAGCAAAAAGGGCAAGAGTTCGCTGTTCAAGAGCAAACCTCAGCAATTGCGTGAAGCACCGTCCGCCGAGCACAACCGTGAGAAAAACCGTTTTCTGGACTTGAGCCGGCCGTTCCTCAAGGACCTGGGCGTGACCAACGTGCAGCACGAGCTGATCCCGGCGATGTCGCGCAAGTGGAAGCAGATCAACAAGTTCATCGAAGTCTTCAGCCACGCCCTGACCTCGTCACCGCTGGCGCTGGACAAACCGGTGCGGGTCGCGGACTTCGGCTCGGGCAAGGGTTACCTGACGTTTGCCATCCACGATTACCTGCGCAACACGCTCAAGGCCGAAGGCGAAGTCACCGGCGTCGAGCTGCGCGAAGAAATGGTCAACCTGTGCAACGCCGCTGCGGCCAAGCTGGAACACCCGGGGCTGGTGTTCAAGTGCGGTGACGTGCGCAGCGTGGCGCCAAGCGAGCTGGACGTGATGATCGCCCTGCATGCCTGCGACATCGCCACCGACTACGCGATTCACACCGGCATCCGCTCGGGCGCGTCGATCATCATGTGCTCACCGTGCTGCCACAAACAGATCCGCCTGCAGATCCAGAGCCCGGCGCTGCTCAAGCCGATGTTGCAATATGGTCTGCACCTGGGCCAGCAGGCGGAAATGGTCACCGACAGCCTGCGTGCGCTGTTCCTCGAAGCCTGCGGTTACGAAACCAAAGTGTTCGAGTTCATCTCGCTGGAACACACCAACAAGAACAAGATGATTCTCGCGGTGAAACGCGCCGAGCCGGTGGACCCGGCCCAGTTGCTGGTGAAGATTCAGGAGCTCAAGGATTTCTACAACATCAGCGAGCACTGTCTGGAAACGCTGCTGCGTTCGGATGGATACCTCTGATCCAGTGGGAGCGAGCTTGCTCGCGAAAGCGGACTGACAGTCAACGATGATGTCGACTGTTACGGCCCCTTCGCGAGCAAGCTCGCTCCCACATTTGATTTTACTGCGGTCTTGCGCCCGAGCATCACCGTCGCGATCACCCCACAGGCAAACACCCAGGTGATCGGCTCGACATGTTCACCAAAGAACAGCGCCGAAAACGCGATGGTGAAAAAGATCTGCAGCAACTGGATCTGACTGACCCGCGCGATCCCGCCCATCGCCAACCCGGCGTACCAGGCGAAGAAGCCGAGAAACTGCGAGAACAGCGCCACATAGCCGAACGCCCACCAGGCCTTGGCTGACACAGCACCGTGATGCTGCAGCGCCAGGTACAACACCGGGCCGATCAGCAGTGGCGTCGACAGCACCAGCGCCCAGCAGATCACCTGCCAGCCGCCCATCTCCTTCGCCAATCGGCCACCCTCGGCATACCCCAGACCACCCACCGCAATTGCGCCGAGCATCAACAAGTCACCGGCCTGAATGCTCCCGGCTCCGGTGTGCAACGCGTAACCGAGCACCAGCGCACTGCCCAGCGCGGCACAGGCCCAGAAGGCTTTTGACGGACGCTCGTGTGATAACCACGCCGCATACAGCGCCACGCACAGCGGCTGCAAACCGTTGACCAGTGCGCCATGGGACGCCGGCAAAGTTTGCATGGCCCACGCCGACAGTACCGGGAAGCCGAGAATCACCCCGGCGATTACCAGGCTCAGGCCTTTGACCTGCTGCCAGGTCGGCCACTTCTCGCGTCGCCACAGCAACAGCGCCGCCGCTGGAATTGCTGCGAACAGCGCCCGGCCGAGGCCGTTGAGCAACGGATGCAGTTCCTGCACCACGATCCGGGTGAAGGGCAGGGTCAGGCTGAAAATCACAACCCCGAGCAGGCCGAGGGCCATGCCGGTGTTTTCGCGCGAGGACATGATGAGAACCAGAATAGAAGGTGGCAGGGGATTGCCTTAATCAAGCCATAAACCGGGGCGCTCGGGCTGGTACAGCCAGGCAAAGAGTTATCCATACAGTTGGATCCCCTGTGGCGAGGGAGCAAGCTCCCTCGCCACAAAGGCGGGGAGGCGTAGTAGCCGGTTGTTACCCGCCCGAACCGATAAGGTCTACCTTGAATACTCCTGCAAGCCCTTTCCCAGAGGAGTCCTCCCCATGGCCGCGAAAAAAATCCTGATGCTGGTCGGCGATTACGTCGAAGACTACGAAGTGATGGTGCCGTTCCAGGCCCTGCAGATGGTCGGTCACACCGTACACGCCGTGTGCCCGGACAAGGCCGCCGGCAAGACCGTGCGCACCGCGATCCATGACTTCGAAGGCGACCAGACCTACAGCGAGAAACCCGGACACCTGTTCGCCCTCAACTTTGATTTCGCCAAAGTTGCCGAGGCCGATTACGACGCGCTGCTGATCCCCGGCGGACGAGCGCCGGAATATCTGCGCCTGAACGAGAGAGTCCTGGAGCTGGTGCGTGCTTTCGACAAGGCCGGCAAGCCGATTGCGGCGGTCTGCCACGGCGCGCAACTGTTGGCGGCGGCGGGTGTTCTCGAAGGGCGCGAATGCAGCGCCTATCCGGCCTGCGCCCCGGAAGTGCGGCTGGCCGGTGGCACGTTCATCGATATCCCGGTGACCGACGGCCACGTTCAAGGCAATCTGGCAACTGCGCCAGCATGGCCGGCGCATCCGAACTGGCTGGCCAGTTTCCTTGGCCTGCTCGGCACCCAGATCACCCTGTAACGAGGATTCGCCGATGTGCGAGCTCTACGTCAAGGCCGACCCGATTCTCTATGAATCCCGCTCGCGCTCGCTGCGCATCTGCGGCGTGGTAACGACGCTGCGCCTGGAAAACCAGTTCTGGGACATCCTCAGCGAAATCGCCGAAGTCGATGGCATGACCACCAACCAGTTGATCGCCAAGCTGTATGAAGAGGTGATGGATTATCGCGGGGAGGTGGTGAATTTTGCTTCGTTTTTGCGGGTGAGCTGTACGCGGTATCTGAGCCAGCGGCGCACGTCTGCGCCGGCGTTGGCGGTGGTACGGGCGGTGAAATGATCGAGCCCGACGGGCCTTGTTCGCGAGCAGGCTCGCTCCCGTTTTTGACCGGTTTCTCAAGTGGAATGCGGTCAACTTCAGGAGCGAGCCTGCTCGCGAAAAGGTCAGATCGGGTCCTGCAAAATCCGCATCAGAAGAACCGCGTCACACTCACCTTGGCGTTGCGCCCCTGACTGTAGGCACGGTCACCGCTGAGTGCGGGGCGATAGTCTTCGTTGAACAGGTTGTCGACGGTCAGGTTGACCTCGGTGCCCTTGAGGTACGGCTGCTGCGGTTTCCAGTTGGCGAACAGGCCTTGCACGTTGTAGCGGTCGTTGGCGTACTGGTCGTAGAACACGTCGCCCACGGTGTTTTTGCCCGACCCGTATTTGTCGCTCGGCAGACGATCGGTCTTGCGCACGAATTCGCCTTGCCAGCCCACCTGCGCATCCCAGCTCGGAATCTTCACGCCCAACACGGCGATCCACTTGGCTGGCGGGACGTCACGCACCCACACATCCGGCCCCCAGGGATTGGTGTACGCGCCTTCATGGGTGCCGGTCATCCACGAGTAGGACAACGAGCCGAACGCGTAGGTGGAGTCGTAGAAACTCTCGATTTCGAAGCCCTTGATGGTCAAACCGCCAATGTTGCGGTAGTTGCCCATCGGCCCCGAACCCTTGCAGTCGGAGGCAATGGTGCCGCCCTTGATCGCCTGATTTTCGCAGCCGACGCCGGTGGCCTTGAAGATTTCGTCGTCGATCTTGTTGCGAAACAGCGTGGTGCGGATTTGCACGTTGTCGCGGTCGGTGAGCACGTTGGCGAAGTTGCTGATGTTGCCGGCGCGCCAGCCGGTGATGCGCTCCGGGTCGAGGTCGACACTGGTGGCGGTGCGGCTGCCCAGACCCTGGACTTCGTACTGCTCGTCAATCACCGGCGCACGCCAGGTTTTGCTGTAGTCGACGAAGAAGCCGACATCCGGAGTCATGCGCCAGAACGCCGACAGGCGTGGCGACCAACCGGTGTAGGTGCGGTCGCTGTAATCGTGACCGAAACTCGGATCCGGGTTGCTGTAGTACGGCGCATCGTTGGCTTCGCCCCGATTGCGTACGTGGTCGTAACGCACCGACGGGGTCAGGGTGAAGTCGCCGAGGGTGATCGCGTCTTGCAGGTAGGCGCTGTTGGTGTCGACCTTGCCTTGGGGCATGAAGCTTGGCTGGAAGTGGCCGTAGTTGTATTTCGGCACGTCGTAGGTTTTGCCCGGCATCCACATTTCGGTGTCGCGGCTGTGCTTGCGGATCTGGATGCCACCGGTGACGGCGTGGGCCAGCGGGCCGGTATCGAACAGGCTGATGTTGCTGGCTTCGAGGATGCGGTCCTTGTAGGCGGTGTCCATCTTGCGCCCGCCGGTGGAGGTCTGGAAAAACGCCGTGGCATCACGCTCGTCGGTCTGATCGGTATTGGATTCCGAATAGCTCAGCTTGAAGTCGACCAGGCGGTTGTCCAGCGGCTGATACTGATACTTGGTCGACCAGGTGGTGTCGGTGGTTTCGCGGTTGGCAAGAAAGCGCTTGAGCGCGTTTTCGTAGCCGTACTGTTTGATGTTGGACGCGCTGGGCGGCGTCGGATAGCTGGCCGAGGAGAACGGCGTCCAGCGTTGGCTTTGCGAGCGCGAATACGACAGGCCGACGCTGTGTTCATCGTTCAGGTGCAGGTTGAACTTGAGCAACTGTCCGTCCAGATCCTGCGCGCTGTTGGGCAGGCGCTGCGGGTTGATCGGGTACTGGTTGTCCGGATCGGGCGGGGTTGCGGCCAGTTTCATGTCGCCGCCATCGCGTTTGGTCAGATAGACCAGCGCGTCGGCCCGGCCATCGTCGGTGCGACCGAACACCGCGCCGGTGTACGTCTGCTGATGGTCGTTGCTGGCGTAGCCGTACTTGAGCATGGCGCCGGTGTTGCGGCCTTCTTGCAGCAGGTCCGGCGCGTCTTTGGTTTCCATATGCACGGTGCCGCCGAAGCCGCCGTTGCCGGTGAGCATCGAGTGCGGACCTTTCTCCACCTCAATGCGTTTGATCAGTTCCGGCTCGATGAAAATCGTGCCCTGCTGATAGCGCTCGAAACCGCTTTTGGTGGCGCCATCCACCGTCAGTGGCACGTCCTCGGCATCGCCCAGACCCCAGATATTGATGGTCTGGCCACCGGGTTTCATCGAGCCGCCCATGCTCACGCCGGGCAGCGTCGCCAGCAGGCTGGGGATGTTGTTCGGTTGATGGCGGTCGATGTCGGCCTGGGTCAGGGTCGAGCGGCCGACCGTGCTGGAGTCGACTTCGGTGCCACTGCCGATCACGCTCAGCGCATCGAGCTGGATGCCGTCGCTGCTGCTGGTGAGCGGTTCTTCGGGACGCACGACGTAAGTCTGGTTGATCTTGATCAGGCCGAACTGGCTGTTGCCGAGCAGTTGGCGGATCGCCGTTTCCGCGCTGAACTCACCGTCGATGGCCGGTGCCTTGAGATCGCGCAACTGCGCCTCGTCGAACAGCAACTGGATTTTTGCCTGCCGAGCAATCTCGCTCAGCGACGTCGCCATCGGCTGTGCCGGCAGATGCAGTCTGATGGACTCGGCATGGGCCTGCACGCTCAACGCCAGGCAGGCAGCGAGCAGAGTCGGACGAAGGCCGGTAAGTGGGTACGGCGAAAACACGCGAAACATGGAATCCCCCAAAGTGGCTGAAAGGCCAAAAAAGGCCTGCGTCAGCAACGCAGACCGGAGGAAGACGCGGCAGGCAAAAAAAACCTCACATGCGAATGCAAAATATTCTCATGTGAGGTGTTTCAGCGGTTTTCGATGCGGATGCGGCCGTCGGCCAGGGCCACGGTTTTCACCGGGATCAGTGCGGGGAGGGCATTGATCAGCGCATCCGGATCCTCGACATCAAGGTTACCGGAGACTCGGATCCGCCCCAGTTGCGGATTGGCCAGCAGCACCGGTTGCGCGCGATACAGGTTCAACTCGTCGATCAGGCTGGCCAGTTCACGGTTGCGAAACGCCAGTTGCCCTGTGCGCCAATCGGCCACCTGACTGGCGGCCAGTGTCTGCTGTTGCAGCGAGTCGCTGATGAGATCGGCGGTGGCCTGTTGTTGCGCACCGAGCAGCAGCGGCGCACGGTTGTCTGGTGCAAAGGCCACCTGACCGTGAGCGACACTGACCACCAGTTGCCTGTCGCTGCGTCGAACGTCAAAACCGGTGCCGACCACTCGCACGGTCGCATCACCGGTTTGCACCCACAGCGGCCGCTCCCTGTCCGGTGCGACTTCGACGTAGAACTGGCCGCGCTGCAGAACAATCCGCCGCTGATGGCTATCGAAGTCCACGTGCAGTTGCGTGTTGGCGTTTACCGACAAGGTGCTGCCGTCGGGCAGTTCGAAGGTGCGCATGCCTTTGGCTTGCGCGCTGATCTGCTGCTGGTAAATCCCGTGCGAGGTGCCCAGAGGCGTGGTCAGTACTGCGCAGAGCAACGCCGCCGCAATCGCCAGTGCGGGGCGCCGGTTCGCTTTGGGTTTTTGCGTCTTGAGTGGAGTTGGCGGGTTCAGGTGCTGCAGCTCACCCAGATCCGCCCAAAGCGCCTCGAATTCCCGATAAGCCCGGGCATGTTCCGGTTCGCGCATCCATTGCTCGAATGCCTGGCGCACGCTGTGCCCCTGCGGCTGACGATTGCGGGTAAACCACGCGGCGGCCTGTGCGTCGATGCTGACGTCGCCCGGATCGCTGTCGAGTTCGTAAGGGCGGTTCATTCGGGCTGCTCCGTGCCGTTGTCGTTATCCAGGCGTTGCTTGCAATGCATCAGCGCGAAGGCGATGTGTTTTTCCACCATGCTCAGTGAAATCCCCATGCGCGCGGCAATCTGTGCCTGACTCAAGCCTTCGAAGCGGTGCAGCATAAGGGCCTCGCGCCGGCGAGGCGAGAGTTCGGCCAACACTTGCTTCAAATGTTCCAGCCGTTGCTGGCGCTGTGCGGCTGCCATCGGGTCGTGATGTTCGTCAGTCACCGGTTCCACATCGCTATCGTGATTGGGTTGAACAATGTGCCGCACCTTTTGCCTGCGCCAATGATCACGCAACAGATTGCGCGCCATCTGAAACAGGAACGCGCGCGGCTGCTCGACCTTGGCCCGGTCGCGGTAGTCGAGCCATTGGGTAAACACGTCCTGGGTCATGTCCGCCGCATCGCTGGGATTTTCCGTGCGTTTGCGCAGGTAATGCAGGATGTCCCCGTAAAACCGGCGAAATGAATCCGCCGACAGGGGATCGGGCGTGAGGCGGGGCATGGATATCCTTCTTGACGAAGCCGGCACAGAAAGTCGCGGATGATATCGAGAATTATTGTCATTTGTCATGTTGCCAATAACACCTGGCGTCCCGCAGTGGCTAAACCATCGAAACAGTCTTTACTTTCGAGGGTTCAATCGACAGGAGTGGCAACATGTCCGGATGGTACGAGTTGAATAAAAGCAGCAACGGCCAGTTCAGGTTCGTGCTGAAAGCGGCGAATGCCGAAACGATTTTGACCAGCGAGCTGTACACCACCCGCAGCGCCGCTGAAAACGGCATTGCAGCGGTGCAGACCAACAGTCCGCTGGATGAACGCTACGAGAAAAAATCGACGAAGGACGGCCACCCCTACTTCAATCTGAAGGCGGCCAATCACCAGATCATCGGCAGCAGCGAGTCGTACTCCAATGACGCCGCGTGTGCCAAAGGTATCGCCAGCGTCAAGGCCAACGGGCCGAGCAAAGTGATCAAGGACAAGACCTTGCCGGTGCTTTGAAATAACCCCACGCCTCAGTCGCCAGAACAATGGCGACTGAATTCTGGCTATGTGCCACTACATCGCTTATCCTTCGCGGCCAATCCATGGAAGGGGCGGCGGTCAATACTCTTTCGTGCGTTTTTCAATGTTTACGCGAGAGTTTTTCCTTTGAAGATTCGCTTTTTCGCTGTTCTGACGGCGCTGCTCGGCCTGAGCGGTTGCTACAGCATGTCACCGACCCACATTGACGATGAACTCAAGCCAACCGCCGATTCCGGCGTGGCTTATGTGGTAGGTGTGGTCGGCATCTGGCCCAAGACGAGGTTTTCAGCGAAGGAACAAATGCTGATGATCCGTAAGCGTGGAAGCGACGATTTCGCCACCGCGCGCCTGTACAACGAGTTTTACGCCCGAACCGAACGAGATGTACGCGAGACCGATCACGGCATCGGCACGTTGTTTGTCATGCCGCTCAAACCCGGCCGTTACGAGATCTACAACGTGCGATTCGATCGTGGACAGTCGGTGACGTGGAGCCGCGAAGACTTCACCATCGGCATGCAACTGGAGGCGGGCAAGGCTTATTACCTCGGCGATTTTCGGGCCGGGTGCCTGATAGGTGTCCAGCCGTCATGCCTGTTCCTGCACAGCGATCATCTTGAACGTGATGCGGCGCTGGTTCGTGCCAAATACCCGCACGTACCGGGATTGCAGCGTCTGGACATGCCGAATCTGGACAGCATCACGCCGTTCATTCGCGAAGAAAACGGCCCCAGCGCCTCTGTCTATAAAGCCATGCTGTCAGGAAAACTCTAATGCGCCTCAAGCTTCTGTTTCTGGGATTGCTCATGTTGCTGGGTGGCTGTCAGGCAACTCACAGCCTCAAGGCCCCCGATACCGACTACAGCCAGCAACTGCCGGCGATCAACGTGAATGTGCTCGGTCTGCCGAGCTGGATGTTGCGGGATGAACTGCGCCGGCGCGGTACTTTCGACGAAGTTCGCGCCGGTCGAAGCGAGGATGGCTACAACGTCCTGGTCGTCGCCAACAGCGATGTCGGCGCGCTTCAGCCTCAGTTGTTCCTGAGTGCCTTCACGCTGTTCCTGGTGCCGGTACCCGTGAGCTTCGACAGTACGGTGGTGTTCAGTCTCAGCCATGGCAAGGAGATACTGGGTGTCTATACCGTGCACAATCACACAGAGTCCTGGCGGGGCGCCTTCAACGCCTCGGGCGGGCAGTTCGAACATGTGCGCTTGATCACTGACACGTTCATTGCGCAGGTCCTGAAGGATCAGCCCTTCCACCGTGAAGCGATGAAGCACGCCGCGAGTCTTTGACCACGGGCAGAAAAAATCCCGCCCGGAGTGTTCCGGGCGGGATTTTTTACATCAGCGCAAAACGTTGAGCAGCGCGGTGAGGTGATGTCTGCCGGTGTCACTCAACGGAAACACCGGCAACCGCGGATCACCGACCGCCAGCCCCGTCTCGCGTAGCCCGGCCTTGATCGTCGCCGGCAAACCGCCCTTGAGGATGAAGTCCAGCAGCGGCAACTGGCGATAGAACAGTTCGCGTGCCCGCGGCAGATCGCCGGCCAGAGTGGCCGCGTACAGATCCAGGTTCAACCGCGGAATCAGGTTCGGCGCGGCGGTGCACCAGCCCTTCGCCCCGGCGGCAAAGGCTTCCAGCGCCAGCGGATTGCAGCCGTTGTAGAACGGCACCTGACCGTCGCCCAACAGTTGCAGCTTGTGCATGCGCTGAATGTCGCCGGTGCTCTCTTTGACCATGGTGACGTTTTCCACGCCGTTGACGATGCGCAGAATCAGTTCGACCGACATGTCGGTGCCGCTGGTGGCCGGGTTGTTGTAGAGCATGATCGGCACGCCGATGCTGTCGCCGATGGCGCGGTAATGGGCGAGGATTTCCGCTTCGCTGAGCTTCCAGTAGGAGGCCGGCAGCACCATCACCACGTCAGCGCCGTGGGCTTCGGCGAAGCGTGCGCGGCGTACGGCTTTGGCGGTGGTCAGGTCGGACACGCTGACAATGGTCGGCACCCGTTTGGCCACGTGTTTGATGCTGTACTCGGCGACCTGATCCCACTCGGCGTCACTGAGGTAAGCGCCTTCGCCGGTGCTGCCGAGCGGGGCGATGGCATGGACGCCGCTGTCGATCAGCCGATCGATGGATTGGCCGAGGGCCGGCAGGTCAAGACCTTCGCCGTGGGTGCCGAACGGGGTGATGGTGTAGCCGATGATGCCGTGAATGTTGGACATGATGAGTCTCCGGAAAAAGCTGAAATCAGTTCAGGCAATCGGCGTGTTGGCGCAGGTTCTGCCGGGCGTAGTAGTTGAAAGCGGCGGCGTGGCGTTTGGGTTTCGACACCCAGTCGTGGGCCTCGCGACCCAGTTCCGGAATGATCGGCTTGATCGTCCCGGCGGCCATCGCCAGTAGTTGCAGTCTGGCGGCGCGCTCGATCAATTGGGCGATGACGCAGGCTTCTTCGATCGTGCTTCCAGTCGACAACTGGCCGTGGTGCGACAGCAGAATTGCGCGCTTGTCGCCCAGTGCCCCGGCGATCAGTTCGCCTTCCTCGTTACCCACCGGCACCCCCGGCCAGCCTTCGAGAAACGCGCAGTCGTCGTACAGCGGGCACAGGTCCATGTGGGAAATCTGCAGCGGCACCTCCAGCATCGACAGCGCGGCAATGTGCGTCGGGTGGGTGTGAATGATGCAGTTCACGTCCGGCCGAGCGCGGTAGACCCAGCTGTGGAAACGGTTGGCCGGGTTGGCCATGCCGTGCCCTTCGAGCACCTCCAGGTCTTCGTTGACCAGCAGCAGATTGCTCGCGGTGATTTCATCGAAACCCAGGCCCAGTTGCTGAGTGTAATAAGTGCCGGGCTGCGGGCCGCGGGCGGTGATTTGTCCGGCCAGACCGGAGTCATGACCGTTCTCGAACAGGATCCGGCAGGTCAGCGCCAGCTTTTGCCGGTCAGTCCACGTATTATCCGCCAGGGTGTTTTGCATCTGGGTCAGCGCTTGCTTGACCAGTTGCGCTTTGGGTAGTGCTAATGTCTTGGCCATGTCTGTGTCCTTTGGGTGATTGCAAATGACACGAAAGAGCCTATATGACACAAAGTGTCATAAGCAAGCATAAATCGTCGCTTCCTTGATGGAATAACTGCTGCGCATGTCTATCCGTTTGAAATTATTGAGAAAAAAACTTGGCGTAACGCTTGAGGCACTGGCCGAAAAATCCGGCATGACCAAGAGTTATCTGTCGAAGGTCGAACGCGGGTTGAACACTCCGTCGATTGCGGCCGCGCTGAAACTGGCGAAAGCGCTGAACGTGAAAGTCGAGGAATTGTTCTCCGAAGACAACGTCAGCCTCGACAGCTACAGCCTGGTGCGCAGCCACGAACGCCAGTCACTGGCGGCCAATGATCAGAGCCCGGGCTATGCGGTGCTGGCGCATCAGGTCAGCGAACGCAACCTGCTGCCATTCATCATCTACCCGCCGAGCGAATTCACCGACAAGACCTTCAAGGAGCATCTGGGCGAGGAGTTTCTGTTCGTCCACGAAGGGCAGGTGGAAGTGGATTTCATGAACGAGCGGGTGCTGCTGGAACGCGGCGATGCGCTGCATTTCAATGCGCAGAAACCGCATCGGATCCGGTCGGTGGGCGAGGTGCAGGCACAGTTGCTGGTGGTGGTGCACAGCAGCGAAGAATGAGTTGGCCCCAAAAGCTTCGCGAGCAAGCTCGCTCCCACAGTAGTTCGCGTTCCAATGTGGGAGCGAGCTTGCTCGCGAAAGCGTCAGTCCGGTTTACATCAAACTTCGACGGGCACCGAAAGCTTCGGATTCCCCAACGCATGCGTCTTCGCATCAAAGAACCGCAACGCAACCCCGGTGCCCTCGAACACCTTCGCGTAATGCCGTTTCTGATGCTGGATGAACGCCGCACTGCGCGGATAAATCGAGATCGCCACGTTCGCCGGTTTTGCCAGCTGCAGCGCCCGCACGATGTGCGCATCCTGCTCGCCCAAGGCATGACCGAAGATGCACAGGTTCTGCGCGTGCCCCAATAACTGCTCATAACAGAACGACAGATAATCCGAACTGCGAATGGTCTTGAGCTTGTCCGCGCTCGGCCCTTCGGTGACGAACAGCGGCACATCATCCAGGGTCTTGATCGTATTGTTGATCGCGAAACTGCCGAGCAGGGTGCCCTCGGTCGAGGTCAGTTTGCGCGCGGTGCCGTCCTGATTGCGCACCAGGTGCAGACCGCCGTGCAGGTACAGCAGACGCGGTTTGGCGCTGGCGCTTGCGCTCAGATCGAAACTGGCGTCGGGGCCGTTGAACAGGTCGTCGATGGCTTCGCTTTTGTGTTGCAGCGCCCAGTAGTTGAGCAGGTCGTAATTGGTGGTGAACACCGTGCGATAACGCGCCAGCTCGTCGTTGAGCGTCGCCAGCGTCGAGGCCTGCACAAGCCGCCACGGAATGTGCACCGCGTGCACGGTGTTGATCAGCGCTTCCTTGATCGCGTAGTAGCGATTGCGCGGTGCGGCGGAACTCACGGCCAGTGCCTTGTTGACCCGGCTGGTGGTTTTCAGCGCGCCGAGCACCTGCTCGAAGCTGCGCGTCTGCATTGCATCGAACACGCTCAGTTCCGACGGGCTCAAAGGTTTCTCTTCCACGGTGCGCGCGTTTTCGAACAGCGAGTCGTAGCCGAAATCGTCCCACACCGCGCGGCTGGCGCCATTGCCCACCAGCAGACCGTTGAAGTCGGCGGTAGCGCGCAGGGCGTTCCAGTCTTCGAGGGTGGCATCGACATCCAGAAAATCGCTCATTGCTTGGCACATCTCAAAACATAGGGGCTGATGGACGGCGACTTTATCACGAGCGGGCATTGAGCCAGATCAACATCGGTGGTGACCGATCGGTCGATCCTGTGCACATCCGCCGGATCGGAGCAGTCGATTCGGCCCCAGTCAGGAGACGCGCATGAGCAGCACCTTTTTCATTCCGGCGGTAAACATCATGGGCAACGGATGCCTCGACGAGGCCATGGTTGCGATCCGCAACTACGGTTTTCGCAAGGCGCTGATCGTCACTGATAAGGGGCTGGCCAAGGCTGGCGTGGCAACCATGGTCGCCGAGAAACTGGCGATGCAGGACATCGATTCGGTGATCTTCGATGGCGCCAAACCCAACCCGAGCATCGCCAACGTCGAGTCCGGTCTGGCGCTGCTCAAGGACAGTCGCTGTGATTTCGTGGTGTCGCTGGGCGGCGGTTCGCCCCATGACTGCGCCAAGGGCATCGCCCTGTGCGCGACCAACGGCGGGCAGATCCGCGACTACGAAGGCGTCGATCAATCGAGCAAGTCGCAGCTGCCGCTGGTCGCTATCAACACCACCGCCGGCACCGCCAGCGAGATGACCCGTTTCTGCATCATCACCGACGAGTCACGCCACGTGAAAATGGCCATCGTCGACCGCAACGTCACGCCGCTGCTGTCGGTCAACGACCCGGCGCTGATGGTCGCCATGCCGAAAAGCCTGACCGCCGCCACCGGCATGGACGCGCTGACCCACGCCATCGAAGCCTATGTATCGACCGCGGCCAACCCGATCACCGACGCCTGCGCACTGAAGGCCATGACCCTGATCAGCAACAACCTGCGTCTGGCGGTGCGTGACGGCAGCGACCTTGCGGCGCGGGAGAACATGGCTTACGCGCAGTTCCTCGCCGGCATGGCGTTCAACAATGCGTCGCTTGGCTACGTGCATGCGATGGCGCACCAGTTGGGCGGTTTCTACGACTTGCCCCATGGCGTGTGCAATGCAGTGTTGCTGCCGCACGTGCAGACCTTCAACGCGCTGGTCTGCGCCGAACGCCTGACCGACGTCGCCCACGCCATGGGCGCGGATATTCGTGGGTTCAGCCCGGAAGAGGGCGCCCAGGCGGCGATCAACGCGATCCGTTGTCTGGCCAAAGACGTCGAGATTCCGGGCGGCCTGCGTGAACTCGGCGCCAAACTCAGCGACATCCCGGTGCTCGCCACCAACGCGTTGAAAGACGCGTGCGGTCTGACCAACCCACGGGCGGCGGATCAGCGGCAGATCGAGGAGATTTTCCGTAACGCGTTTTGAGCAGGGTACAGCCTCGACACGTTCCGAGGTTTTTCGCGCCACCTCTGACGCCATCGCGAGCAGGCTCACTCCTACAGGGGAACGCATTTCAACTGTAGGAGTGAGCCTGCTCGCGATGGCTGTCTTCCAGACATCGAATAACCCTCTGGATTAACCGACTGCTGCTACATTCCTCTCAAACACCCCACCAAACTGAATCAACACCACCCCGCCAATCAACAACAATGCCCCCAGCGCGCGCGATAACGTCAGCTGTTTCTCCACCAGCCCGAACAGCCCGAAGTGATCGAGCAGCATCGACGCAATCACCTGCCCAGCCAACGCCAGCGCAACAAATCCCGACGCGCCGAGCTTCGGCAGCAACATCACCGCCAGCGCCACAAAACACACGCCGAACGCACCGCCAGCCCACATCCACAACGGTGCCTTGCTGATAAACCCCAGCGACGGCAGCGGCAGGCGCAACGCCAGAATCACCGGCAACAGCACCAACACACTCACCAGCAACGAGGCCAAGGTTGCCCATAGCGGATGCCCGAGGCCCCGCGCCAGATTGCTGTTGATCGCACTTTGAAACGGCACCACCGCCCCGGCAAACGCGGCCAGCAGCAACAAACCGGTCCACTGCAACGTACTCATGATCACTCTCCAACAGGTTTCGCTGGACTCTACGGTATTCGTCGCGCAGATTTAAATTCGGTTTTGTCATACAGAACATGCACAAGATGAATGATCTGCGCCGTATCGATCTCAACCTGCTGGTGGTCCTCGACGCCTTGCTCGGCGAGCAACATGTCACCCGCGCCGCCGAGCGTCTGCACCTGAGTCAACCGGCGGTCAGCCATGCGCTGGCGCGTCTGCGCGACTTGCTTGGCGATCCGCTGCTGGTGCGCGCCGGTTCGACGCTGGTGCCCACGGCGCGGGCGCTGGAACTGGTTGCGCCACTGGGCGAAGCGTTGGCCCAGGTGCAATCGCTGTTGGCGCCGAACACTTTCGATCCGGCCACTGCGCGGCGGACCTTTCGCGTGGCGATGTCCGACTACGGCGCGGCCATCATCCTGCCCGGGCTGATCCGTACTTTGCGCCGAGAGGCGCAGGGCATCGATCTGCAGATCAGCCATGCCAGCCGCGAGGGCATGCTGGAGGGTGTGCTCAACGGTGACATCGATGTGGCCGCCGGGGTGTTCCCGGAAATGCCCAACGAGTTGCGCAGCAGCGTGCTGTTCGAAGAGCGCTATGTCTGCCTGCTGGATCGTCGCAGCTTGCCGGCCGACGGAGTACTGGATTTGCCGACCTACCTGTCGCGCCCGCATGTGTTGCTGGAAATGCGCGGCAGCGGCACCCCGGAAATCGAACGGGCGCTGACCTCATTGCGCGAACGCCGCCGCGTCGCCATCAGCCTGCCGCACTGGAATGTCGCGCCGCAGTTGATCAGCGGTACGGATTTGATTCTCACGGTGTCGTCGCGCAGCGTGCGCGAGATTGATCAGCAGGAACTGATTGTGCTGCCGCCACCGTTCGAGATCGCGCCGTTCACGTTTGTGTTGGCGTGGCATAGGCGCCGGGGTGGGGATCAGGCGTTGAACTGGTTGAATCGCCGGATTGAGGAGGGGATAGTGCGCGGCTGAAAACGTTATCAAGGAGTGGGGTGTGACAGTGAAGTCTGGATGGATCGGTTGGGTGGCCCTGAGTGGGTGGTTGATGGCAGGGCAGGCGTTCGCCGAATGCACGCCGCCAGCGGTGACAGGACAGTGGAATATTTCGGTCTGCAAGGATTGGCCTGTGGATCCGCCCCTGACGATCAATGCGATAGCAAAGTTTGATCCGGATCCGGTGTACGCCCATGGCGACAGAATTGGCACTTACGATCTGGATTTATCCCTCTCGTCAGCCGACAACTTGAAACCGCTCGCTACTTATCATCGATCGTCCGCATTCCAGACTGACGCCTTCGCGCTGGAGAGCCTGGAACTGGACACTGCGCGCTACAAACTCACTTCTAACCTTCGTGCCTTTGGCGTCCGGGCAATTTTCAAAGGATCTTCGCGCGTCAATCCTCTGGATGAAACCCAGCTGTCGCTCTATGTGAAAGAAGGCGGCAAACTGCGTCCGGTACTGGATCGGCTGCTGGTTTACAGCTTCAGCGGCGAGTGGGATGGCAATTGCGCAGGCGAACGTGCGACCACTGTCAGCACGATCGAGATAGGTAAAACAAGCTCTCACGGATTTGCCGATCTGATCGTCAAATCGGTCACCACCAGCGTGAGTGGCGAGGGGTCGCCGGACAATTGCGAAATGAAGACCACGAGCAATAAACCGGTGCTGACCACCCTGCACTACGACGGACAATCCTACGTTTTGCCAAACGGTTTCCAAGGCACATAACCCGCCAGCCAGACACGACACTTATCAAGGAAGAACCATGCTTAACCCCACCAGACTCTTGATCGCCCTCGGTTTCCTGGCCATCACCACCCAAGCCCACGCCGCCTGCACCACCAAGAGTTTCGACGGCAAATCCATGTCGCGCTGCAATGTCTGGCCGGCGTTTCCGAGTCAGGCGATTTCGGTCAAATCCACCTATCTGGCCGATTCCGGTAGCGACGATGCCGGGGCGTTCGATCTGGAACTGGCGCTTCTCAACGCGAGCAACGCCAAACCCATTGCCACCTACCGTAAGCCGGGCGCCTATAACTCCGATGCCGTGCGCCTGGATGATGTGCGCATCGACACGGCGCGCTACCGATTGACGCCGGATATCCGCGCCTTTGGGTTGCGCGCGAAGTTCGCGCACAGTTCCCAGGCCATTCCCTACGAAAAAACCGATCTGGCGCTGTATGTGCGCGAGGGCGACGAGTTGCGTCCGGTGCTTGAAGGCCTGGTGGTCTTCAAGGACAACGGTGAGTTCGTAAATGACTGCGAGGGCTACAGCAAAAAAATCCGCCGGACGCTCGAGATCGCTCCGACGAGCCACAATGGTTTCGCCGATCTGATCGTCACCACCAGCGGCAGCAAAATGAAAAACAAAAAGACCGGCAATCAGTGCATATCGACAAACACCGAGCTGAAGAAAAAGCAGATCACCCTGACGTACGATGGCCAGCAGTACAACGTCCCCGAAGACCTCAGAGGTTACTGACCCAT
This sequence comes from Pseudomonas sp. GM30, assembly GCF_000282275.2. Taxonomy (NCBI): domain Bacteria; kingdom Pseudomonadati; phylum Pseudomonadota; class Gammaproteobacteria; order Pseudomonadales; family Pseudomonadaceae; genus Pseudomonas; species Pseudomonas sp. GM30. Next base: position 250,938 of record NZ_AKJP02000001.1, read on the forward strand.
GCTCACCGGCCTCAACCACCTGACCCTCGCCGTCAGCGATTTGCCCCGCAGCCTGGCGTTCTATCGCGATGTGTTGGGTCTGCGCGTCGAAGCCACATGGGATGCCGGTGCGTATCTGTCGCTGCCGGGGCTGTGGTTGTGTCTGTCGCTGGACGTACAGCGCAGCGCCGAGCCATCCGTCGACTACACCCATTACGCGTTCAGCCTCGCCGAGGCAGATTTTCCCTCGTTTGTGCAGAAGCTAAAAGCGGCGAACATACGGGAATGGCGCGACAACCGCAGCGAAGGTGCGTCGTTCTACTTACTGGATCCCGATGGTCACAAGCTGGAGGCTCACGTCGGCGATCTGGCTTCGCGACTGGCAGCCTGTCGGTTGAAACCGTACTCGGGCATGCGATTTTACGACGCGTCGTGATCAGACACATTGGGCTGATATAGACTGGCCATCATTTGTACTGGCGACAGCAGGTTTTTCATGACTCCATCGCTGCTAATGGCCGTTCTGGCCTCGGGTTTCATTTACGGCATCACGCCAGGGCCTGGCGTTCTGGCGGTGTTCGGCATCGGCGCGGCGCATGGCCGGCGGGCCGGGGCCGGGTTTCTTTGCGGCCACCTGCTCGGTGATGTGGTCTGGTGCAGCACCGCGTTGATCGCGATCGTCGGCGCCCGCGAGATCGGCAGCACCGCGTTCGACGTACTCGGTGTGCTCAGTGGCTTGTACCTGTTCTGGCTCGGCTGGCGTGCAGTGCGGGCCAAACGGCGCAGTGATGATCAGCCGCAAGGCGCAGCGCGTCAGCCGTTCTGGCACGGCATCCTGTTCGGCCTGACCAATCCCAAGGCTTACCCGGTGGCGGTGGCGACCTTTACCGCGCTGCTGTCGAGCCGCGCCGAACTGCTCAACTGGTCGATGCTGCCGGCGCTGATCGCCCTGAGTTTCTTCGGCGGATTGCTGGCTTACGCTATCTTGATCGGCGTTGTCGGCGCCCAACGGGTACGCACGCTGTATCAGCGCCATGAGCTGATGATCACGCGGTTGTGTGGCGTGATGTTTATCGGTTTTGCCATCAATGCGCTGGTGCATGCGCTGCCGGGATTGTTGCCGAACAAGGCTTGAAGTTGTGTGCAGGGATGCGTGAACAAAGGGTCAGGGATGGTTGATCAGTGCTGCATTGTCCGGACATCCACGCTGAACCATGGAAAGCCGAAATTCCGCGCCGCTGGCGAGTTACATGGACCTGTTGCTGGATGCCGTCTGTGCGGTGGACAGGCAGGGCCGTTTCGTTTTTGTCAGCGCCGCCTGCGAGCGTATTTTCGGTTATACCCCTGAAGAACTGATCGGCCGGTCGATGATTGAGCTGGTGCATCCCGCAGACCGCCAACGCACCCTCGCCGCCGCCCACGACATCATGGGCGGCGAACCCAAGCACAATTTCGAAAATCGTTACGTGCGCAAGGATGGCCGCATCGTCAACATCCTCTGGTCCGCACGCTGGTCGGAGGTCGATCAACTGCGCATCGCCGTGGCCCGCGACATCACCGAGCGCAAGCAGGCGGAATCGCGTCAGGCTGCGCTGTATGCGATTTCCGAGGCGGCGCATGTCGCCGAAGACTTGCTGGCGCTGTTCAAGCGCATCCACCTGATCATCGGCGAATGGTTGCCGGCGCTGAATTTCTCCGTGGCGCTGTACGACGAGCACTGTGCGCAGCTGAATTTTCCCTATCACGTTGACGATCACGAATTGCAGCCCGAGCAACCGGGCACCGTCACCGGGCGTTTGTGTACGGAGGTCATCCGTAGCGGTCAGCCGATTCTGCTGACCCCGGACAGCCCCGACGCCTCGCCCGACTTCGCCGCGCTGGTGGCGGGGCAGGACTCACCCTGCTGGCTCGGTGTGCCGCTGAATTCGAAGAACGGCACCATCGGTGCGCTGATCGTCAAAAGTCTGCCGGGCGGCGAGCGTTACACCGAGCAGGACAAGGAACTGCTGCAATACGTCTGCGCCCAGGTCGCCACCGCCATCGAGCGCCAGCAACTGCACGCGCGGCTCAAACGCATGGCGCAATACGATCAACTGACCCAGTTGCCCAATCGCGGGTTGCTCAAAGAGCGCCTCAAGGCCGCGTTGGCCGCTGCCCGCGAAACCTCGGGAAACATGGCGCTGCTGTACGTCGATCTGGATCGCTTCAAACAGGTCAACGACACCTTTGGCCATGCGGTCGGCGACATGCTGCTGCAAACGGTGGCGAGTCGGCTCAAGGGCTGCGTACGCGACGCCGATACCGTGGCGCGCATCGGTGGCGACGAATTCGTGGTGCTGTTGCACAGCGTTCACGCCGCTGAAGACGCCGACATCGTCGCCGGAAAAATCCGACAGGTGCTGGTGCAGCCGATGCGCCTGGACGGTCACAACCTGCACATCGAACCGAGCATCGGCGTGGCCCGCTATCCCGAACATGGCAGCGAGGAGCAGCAACTGTTCCGGCATGCCGACCAGGCGATGTACACCGCCAAACGCCTTAACCATCGGGCGGTGGATAGCTGAACCAGTGCGCGCCGTTCGTCGCGGCGCGGGCAACTTTTCTAAACCTTTGGCAGTCCGGCAATTCTCAATTTAGGCGGGCACCTGCTCGCCAACGATCAATACCAAGAGGAAGAGAATCATGCCTAATTCAAGAAACTCGAACTCGGGAAACTTCGCCAACGATCGAACGAAGGCGTCTGAAGCCGGTCGCAAAGGTGGGAAAACCACCACCACGACGGTCGACAAAGAGCCTGCGAAAACCGAAATGGGCCGCAAGCCAGCTCAGAAGTCGAAGTAGTCGGTGAGGTAGTTTTGATTGAGAGGCGGGGGCGCAAGCCCCCGCTTGAATTTGCAGAGATAGGAGGGCGCGACCATGAGCCGGATGGCCACCCAGATACGTCGTTTCAGTTTTGCCACGCTGTTGGGATTGTTCGCTGGCAGTGCATTCGCCCAGTCGCCTGCCGACTTCATCAACGATGCGTCCGCCAAAGGCATGGCCGACATCGAAGCCAGTCGTCTGGCGCACCAGAAATCCGAATCCAAAGAGGTCAAGGATTACACCATTGTCGTGATCAATGACCGCACCACGGCCAACCAGCACCTGGCGAAGATCGCGAAAAAACTCGATCTGCCGGTCGCACCCCGTGAAGAAATCGCCGACAAGGCCAAGACCATGATCCCGCAGGTTAAAGACGGCGAAACCTTCGATCAGGCCTACGCCGCGAGCCAAGTGAAAGCGACCGAAGAAGCGATCCAGCAGATCCAGCAGGAAGCGCAGTCGACCGACGTGCCGGAAATCAAGGCCTTTGCCGACGAGACACTGCCAAAACTGCAAAGCCATCTGGAAATGGCGCGAGCGCTGCAAGCCAGCCGCTGATACTACCTGCTAATCAAAAGATCGCAGCCTGCGGCAGCTCCTACATAGAACGGTGTAGGAGCTGCCGCAGGCGGCGATCTTTTGCTTTGTTCAACTTTACTTAGCAGTCATTCAAATCCTGCTTCGGCTTGCTCTTCTCCCCCAGCCCATCGAGATTGAACACCTCGCTTTCCCCCAGGCTGCGGTAATGCTTGCGCAACGCCTCGAGTTGTTTGAGATCCAGCGATTCCAGCCCGAGCATCGCGTTCTGCGCTTCTTTATTCACCCGCAGCAACTCATCAAGCTTCAGGTGCAGGATGTCGGTATCGCGGTTCTGCGTGTTCTGGATCAGGAACACCATCAGAAAGGTGATGATCGTGGTCGAGGTGTTGATGATCAGTTGCCAGGTGTCATTGAAATGAAAAATCGGCCCACTCAACCCCCACAGAAAAATCAGGATCAATGCGCCCATGAACGTTTTCGGGCTACCGGCCCAGAGAGCCAGGGTCTGGGAGATTTTCGCGAATTTCATTGCGGTGTTCCTTATTGGGAGAGCTTGAAATTCAGACATCCGGGGCGTGATGAAAATTCTACTTACAAATGACTCCTGCCAATAATTGTGAAAGCGGAGACATCCCTTGCAATGAGTCGCTCTAGAACTGCGCGCAGCGCTGCCTGTATCGTGACGAACCGCAAGAATGTCCCGACAGGAGAACGCAATGAGTTGGTCCGCCAGACAATACGTAGCTTTCGAAGATGAACGCACCCGCCCGGCTCGTGATCTGCTGGCGGCGATTCCCACGGTTCAGGCGCGATCGGTGGTCGATATCGGTTGTGGCCCGGGTAACTCCACCGAACTGCTGGTGCAGCGTTTCGAGCAGGCGCAGGTCCGAGGGCTGGACAGCTCGGCGGACATGATTGACGCGGCGCGCAAGCGGCTGCCGCAGTTGCAGTTCGAGGTCGCGCAAATCGTTAGTTGGGCGGATCAAGGGCCGTTCGATGTGATCTTCGCCAACGCCGTGCTGCAGTGGGTGCCGGATCACGCGACGTTGCTGCCGGCGTTGGCGGGTAAGCTTTCGGACGGTGGCAGTCTGGCGATCCAGATGCCGGACAACCTCAACGAGCCTTCCCATCGACTGATGCGCGAAGTCGCCGCCAACGGCCCATGGGCCGCGAAACTGACCGGCGCCGCCGGGCAGCGCACCGACATGGCCAGTGCCAGCGATTACTTCTCGATGTTGCGTCCGCACTGTTCGCGGGTCGATGTGTGGCGCACCACCTATCACCATCAACTGCCGGGCGGGGCGGCGGGGGTGGTGGAGTGGTTCAAGGGCAGTGGTTTGATTCCGTTTCTGAGCCCGCTGAGCGAAGAGGAGCAAACGCAGTATCTGCAGCAGTATCTGGCTGCAGTTGCCGAGGCTTATCCGGCGTTGCCTGATGGTTCGGTGCTGTTGCCGTTTCCGCGGCTATTTATCGTCGCGACTCGCTAAGGGCAAACAACAATTCTGTGGCGAGGGAGCTTGCTCCCGCTGGACTGCGAAGCAGGCCCAAGGTCTTCGGGATACTTCGCGCCCGAGCGGGAGCAAGCGCCACAATGCATGTTTCGCGAGTTAGCGCTGCACCGCCACCAACATCATCATCGGCCGCTCCCGCTCTTCCGCCAGCGCCGGTTGCGCCGCCACCTCCGCATCGCTCGGCCCCCATTCGTTGACATGGCGAATGGCAAAACCCGCCGCGATCAACGAATTCAACAGCGTGCCCATCGTGCGATGCTGCTTGATCACCCCGTCGGCCAGCCAGTGGGTCACCCGCTCGCCTTCCATTTGATAACTGTCCAACGGCCAGCGCTTGTGACCGTCGCTGTCGACCAGCCAGCCCGGATTGCGCGGGGCCATGAAGATCGGGTGTTCGATGGAGAACACAAAATGCGAACCCGGTTTCAACGCCGCGTACAGACGAGCGAACAACCCTGGCAGATCCTTGATGTAATGCAGCGCCAGCGAACTGTAGGCCAGATCGAAACTGCAGGCCGGCAAGTCGAGATGTTCAAGGTCGGCGCGTTCATAGCGGATGTTCGCCGCCGCAGTGGTTTCGCACGCCCGCTCGAGCATCTTTTCCGAGACATCCAGCCCCAGTACATGGGCGGCACCGTGCTCACTGGCCCAGCGGCTGAACCAGCCATAGCCGCAGCCGAGGTCGACCACATGCAAATCGTGTATCGATGGCAGCAAAGCCTTGAGTGCCGGCCACTCCGGCGCAGCATCGAGGCCGCCGATTGAACGGTTCATCTGGCTGTAACCGTGAAAAAATTCGGGGTCGTCGTAAATGTTTTGCGTCATGGGGGAAGTGCTCTTTTGAGTTCGGTCATCAGCGGCAAGGTGGCCGCGCCATGGAGTCCCTCGAAAGTCAAAACGCGTATTCGTCGATGGCCGCGCAGGGGGAGGGTGGTGGGTGATGGAGAAATCCTGGCAGAGAGCCGGGTTTGCATTCAACCTTGCTGCAAGACCTTCAACGCTGCCGAAGCCAGAAACCCCGAACGACTTTTCTCTTCCGGGTGATGAAGCACATATTCATCAATGCGGTTGAGCAGATAGCCGGGCAGTGTGATGTTGAGTTTCTGCGCCTTGCCCAGGTATTTGGTAACGTCGATATCAACCACAGCCCAGGCACAACCGGCATACTGCGGGTTCACTACGTGCACGCCAAGCTTGCTGGCTGGCGGGATCGGCGCACCGTCCTCTGCCAGGATTTCGAAATGACCCTCAATGGCTTCGCGAGCCATCGCGACGGCATCATCCAAATCATCCCCGGCAGAAAAACAGCCGGGTATATCCGGCACTTCCACTCCCCAGGCATGTTCTTCATCACCTATTGAAATTGCGATCGGGTAAAGCATGTTCGTGAACCTCCTGGACGCTGTCGGTGGCGTGAGTCAAAGCAGCGCCTGTTTCAAAATGCTGATGGCCGTTTTTTTAAGCAGGTCCTTCTTCGGATGCGGCACCGTCACCAGACCGGGTTTGATGGGATGTTTGAAGTGATGATGACTGCCTTTGACCCGCACCAGATACCAACCGTCTGCGACGAGTTGACCGATTAAAAAGCGGCTATTCACAACACCTCCTTGTGGTGTGCTTGGTGGGTACTATAACTACTGATTTTTTTTGATCAACACTATAACCACCGAGCGGTCATCGTCCTTTGATTGGCTCGGTGGCAAGGTCCAGTCTAGGCTGGGGCTTCGCGTTGGGATGATGGGTGTGTTGCAGGCCTTTACGGGGCACTGCGGATAAATCCCGGACACAAAAAAACCGGCCCTATAGGCC